>SKSA01000160.1 GCA_007118195.1 Anaerobacillus sp.
CATAGGATAGGGTGTTCAAACCTTTTATGAATAAAATTAAAGATTCTTTAAATTGGACTTTAGCGATCGCCGTTATCACTCTTGTGTTAGCGGCTATTTTTTCAATTGTGTCTACTTTTATATTAAGTGGAGTATCTTGGGGAGTAGGAATGTTCATTGTACTCATCATTGTACTCGTCGGTATTTTTTTTGATACAATAGGAGTAGCTGCTACTGCAGCGGAGGAGTCTCCTTTTCACGCAATGGCAGCAGAGCGAGTACCAGGTGCTAAAGAAGCAGTAT
Source organism: Anaerobacillus sp. (assembly GCA_007118195.1). Taxonomy (GTDB): domain Bacteria; phylum Bacillota; class Bacilli; order Bacillales; family Anaerobacillaceae; genus Anaerobacillus. The sequence goes on from SKSA01000160.1 coordinate 283, forward strand.
TAATTACAAGAAATGCAGACAGATTTGCAAATTTTTGTAATGACGTCATTGGTGATATAGCCGGGATCATTAGTGGTACAGCAGCGGCTTTCGTTGTTATGCAACTAGCGCAACAGATAGGGCAAGGAGAAGCTTCAGCATATCAATTTTGGATATCTGTAATTTTCACTAGTATTGTTGCCAGTCTTACAGTTGGTGGTAAATCCTTAGGAAAAACAATCGCCTTACAATATTCAACTCCAATTATTTTCCAAGTAGGTAGATTATTTTACTTATTAGAGGTAAAATTGAAAATAAATATTTTAAAAAATGGGAAAGACAGAGATAAGAAAAAAAAGAAAGCCAAAAGAAAGTGAGGGTTTTTCTTGGATTTAACGACAATCAAAGATCCAAAGTTTATTAATCAATATAATTTAGAGCAACTAGAAGGATTTGCTGAGGAAATACGGGGTTTCCTTGTAGAAAAGCTTTCTGTTACTGGTGGACACCTTGGACCGAACTTAGGAGTTGTAGAGCTCACATTAGCCCTACATAAAGAATTTGACAGCCCGAAGGACAAAATTATTTGGGACGTCGGACATCAAGCATATGTTCATAAAATATTAACAGGACGAGCTAATCGCTTTGATGAACTTCGTCAATATAAAGGGCTATGTGGATTTCCAAAGCGTTCTGAAAGTGAACACGATGTTTGGGAAACAGGACATAGTTCAACGTCGTTATCTGCGGCAATGGGAATGGCTGTCGCAAGAGACTTAAAAGGAACAGACGAAAATATAATAGCTGTCATTGGTGATGGGGCATTAACAGGTGGAATGGCGTTAGAGGCATTAAACCACATCGGCCACGAACAAAAAGATTTGATCGTTGTACTTAACGATAATGAAATGTCAATAGCCCCTAATGTCGGTGCTCTTCATAACGTTTTAGGTCGTATGCGAACAGCTGGAAAATACCAAAAAGCAAAAGATGAATTAGAGCAATTATTAAAGAAAATCCCTGCTTTCGGTGGAAAGATCGCTGCAACTGCCGAACGTTTAAAAGATAGCTTGAAATACCTACTTGTATCGGGGATGTTTTTTGAAGAAATGGGTTTTACGTATTTAGGGCCTGTCGATGGGCATAATTTAGAAGATTTATTAGAAAATATAAAATATGCAAAGAAGACCGAGGGACCAGTTCTTGTCCACGTGATTACAAAAAAAGGTAAAGGTTATGCTCCGGCAGAGAATGATGCGCTAGGAACATGGCACGGGTTAGGACCATATAAAATTGAATCCGGTGAAGTCGTAAAAAAACCTGGACCACCAAGTTATAGTGCTGTTTTTGCTAATACATTAATAAAATCAGCAAAAGATAACGAAAAGGTGGTGGCGATTACTGCAGCAATGCCTGGAGGAACAAAGTTAGATTTGTTTGCTAAAGAATTCCCTAACCGTATGTTTGATGTTGGTATTGCTGAGCAACACGCTACAACAATGGCAGGTGGTTTAGCGACACAAGGATTTAAACCAGTCTTTGCCGTTTATTCGACGTTTTTACAGCGTGGCTATGATCAAGTGGTTCATGATATTTGTCGTCAAAATTTAAATGTCTTTTTTGCCATTGATCGTGCTGGTCTTGTAGGTGCAGATGGTGAAACTCATCAAGGGGTATTTGATATCGCATTTTTACGACATATACCGAATATGACCATTTTATCTGCTAAAGATGAAAATGAATTGCAGCATATGGTTCATACAGCGGTGCAATATAATGATGGACCGATCGCTGTACGATATCCTAGAGGAAATGGATACGGTATAAAAATGGATGACGTGTTAAAGGAAATTCCTATTGGGACATGGGAAGTTCTTAAAGAAGGTTCTGATTTAGCGATTTTAACTTTTGGTACAACAGTACCTCTAGCCCAAGAAGCTGCAAATCAATTAGCTAAAGAAGGGATATCTGTAAAAGTTATTAATGCGAGATCGATAAAACCTTTGGATGAGGAAATGCTTTTAGATTTAGCTAATAAAAATTATCCTATTTTAACCATTGAGGAAGCTGCTCTTCAAGGTGGTTTTGGAAGTGCTGTTTTAGAATACTATAACGACCAAGACTTCTATAATGTAATTGTGGAAAGAATGGGAATTCCTGATCAATTTATTGAACATGGAAGCGTGGCGCAATTAATGGAAGAAATAGGGCTTTCTTCTAAAGATGTTATAAACACTGTAAAAAAAACTATACCAAGAAAACAACAGAGGGCTTAACATGAAGAAGGAACGAATAGATGTTCTCTTAGTTGAAAGAGGATTAATTGAAACGAGAGAAAAAGCGAAGAGGTCTGTGATGGCAGGCCTCGTCTTTTGCGATAATGAAAGAATAGATAAACCAGGAATTAAAGTTGCTTTAGATGTTGAAATCGTCGTGAAAGGAAATGTACTACCTTATGTTAGTAGAGGTGGACTAAAACTTGAAAAGGCAATCAATGAGTTTGGTTTTGATTTAAAAAATAAGGTTGTTTTAGATATTGGTTCTTCTACCGGAGGATTCACTGATTGTGCATTACAAAATGGTGCAAAACTCGTTTATGCTGTTGATGTAGGTTATAACCAATTAGCTTGGAAGTTACGGCAAGATGAACGTGTTGTCGTTATGGAACGGACGAACTTTCGTTACGTTACGCAAGATTCCTTTTTGAGGGGATTGCCGAATTTTGCAACGATTGATGTTTCGTTTATTTCGTTAAAATTGATTTTGCCTGTTTTAGCGAGTATTTTACAACAAGGTAGTCAGGTATCTGCCTTAGTAAAACCACAATTTGAAGCAGGACGTGACGAAGTTGGCAAAAAAGGAATTGTTAGAGACCAACAAGTTCATAAGAATGTATTAGCAGAAATCACGAATTTTGCTTCCAATATAGGTTTTGATGTTAAAGGTTTGTCTTACTCACCAATTAAAGGTGGCGAGGGAAATATTGAATTTTTAATGCATCTTTATTGGTCAGGTCATAAAGAACAAGGTGAAAATGAAACTAAATCGGTTGAAGACGTTGTGACCAATGCACATGAGAAATTAAAACAATTATAAACAGGAAGTAGTAAACTTTGCGAAGTGTGCTACTTCTTTTTTTGTCGTTTTGTATGTACAATCCTTTTGTTTTAAGCATTGTCTAATGTATAAAAATAAGTTAATATACAATTAGTACTTAATTCGACAATAGATTGTTTATAAAGGTAAATAAAGTTTGGGGGGAATTGGAGTGAATAAAGGACAACGTCATATAAAAATTCGTGAAATAATTGCCAATAAAGAAATTGAAACTCAAGATGATTTAGTTGATCAATTAAAAAGTGCGGGATTCAATGTGACCCAAGCGACTGTTTCTCGTGATATTAAAGAGCTTCATCTCGTTAAAGTTCCAATGCAAGACGGAAGGTATAAATACAGCTTACCAGCAGATCAACGCTTCAATCCTTTGCAAAAATTAAAACGTTCGTTGATGGATAGTTTTGTAAGTATTGATCGAGCTAATAATTTAATTGTTATGAAAACATTACCTGGTAACGCTAATGCTGTTGGTGCATTAATTGATAATTTAGATTGGAATGAGATTTTAGGAACAATTTGTGGGGATGATACGATTTTAATTATTTGCCGAACGAATGATGAAAGTCCGATACTTTGTGATCGTTTTTTAGAAATGCTTTAGGTAAGGAAGTGAATGGAACGTGCTAATTGAACTTTCAATAAAAAACTTTGCGATTATTGAAAATTTGACGATTCCTTTTGAGAAAGGGCTTACAGTGTTAACCGGAGAAACAGGTGCTGGTAAATCGATCATTATAGATGCGATTGGCTTACTTGTAGGTGGAAGAGGATCAGTGGAATTTGTTCGCCATGGCTCAAGTCGTGCTGAAATCCAAGGGTTGTTTTTTATCGAAGATCATGTGCATCCTATTTATAAAAAAGCTGCTCAATTAGGAATTGAAATTAGTGATGATCAAATGGTCATTTTACAACGAGATATTACAGCTCAAGGAAAAAGTATATGTAGAGTCAATGGAAAACTGGTCACGTTGGCAATTTTAAGGGAGTTAGGAGAAACATTAGTCGATATTCATGGGCAGCATGAGCATCAACATTTAATGCGCAGTGAGCGTCACCTATCGCTTCTTGACCAATTTGCAGAAGATAAAATAAATGGCTCCCTTCAAGAATATCAACATATTTATAAATTGTTTGTTGCTTTAAAAAAACAAATTAATCAGTTTTCAGAAAATGAGCAGAAATTAGCTCACCGTTTAGACTTACTTCAATATCAATTAAATGAAATAGAAAAAGCAAAATTAACCCCTGATGAGGATAGTCACTTAAACGAAGAACGAACAAAATTAGCAAACGGTGAGAAATTATATAAAACAGTTCATGATAGCTATCATGCCTTATATGGTGACAATAAAGGACTAGAGTTGATTATGCAAGCAATGAACAATATTGAGGAAGCTGCTTTTATCGATAAAGACTTAGCTCCTTTAAAAGAAACGATAAGCAATTGTTATTATTTGTTAGAAGAGGCCGCCTATTCATTAAGAGATTATTATGAAGCGATTGAATTTGAGCCTAATCGTCTTAATCTAATTGAGAGTAGATTAAATGAAATTACTCAGCTAAAACGAAAATATGGCGATACGGTCACCGATATTTTAGAGTATGCTTCAAAAATCGAAGAAGAAATTGAAAATTTGCAAAATAGGGAAGAAAAAATCAAAGGGCTTGAAAAGCAACTTGAATCGGTAAGTGAGGATCTTTTAATTGAAGCTAGAAACTTAACAGAACAGAGAAAAGTAGCAGCGAAACAATTAACTGAAAAAATTCATCAACAATTGAAAGACCTGTTTATGGAAAAAACAAAATTTTTGATTGAATTTAAGGAAAGACAAGCTTCACAAACTGATCGCTTTAATGCCGACAACAATATTCGTTTTCATGAAGAAGGAATAGATAAACTTGAGTTTTTAATAACAACCAACCCCGGAGAGCCATTCAAACCACTTGCTAAAATTGCCTCTGGTGGAGAAATATCACGAATTATGCTTGCTCTAAAAACGATCTTTTCCACCAATCAAGGTGTTACCTCCCTAATTTTCGATGAAGTTGACACTGGTGTAAGTGGCAGAGTTGCTCAAGCGATAGCAGAGAAAATATTTAAAATTTCCACTAAATCGCAAGTTCTTTGTATTACTCATTTACCCCAAGTGGCAGCAATGGCAACCACTCATATGTATATTTCGAAAAAACAGTTAAATAATAAAACAGTAACAAATGTAACTTCTTTGACAAAACAAGAAAAAACCGAAGAAGTTGCGAGAATGATTTCAGGTGTTGAAATTACCGACCTTACCATTTCTCATGCGGAACAATTATTAGATCAAGCAGATAAAATTAAAGCGATTTGAAAAGCTATCCAAAATAGGTTAGCTTTTTTATGTTTCCATAGTTATAAATGTTGTGGAAGGAGGCAACATTAATATTACAGCCAAACATGGAGGTGTAGGTTAGGAGCGAGGAGAGTGAAAGAAATTTATGTTAGATATTAGAAAAATTATAGGTGTAATTCTCCTTGTGTTCATAATAAGCATCGGTTTTTATAAGCCGGTACAAGAATACGTCAGTATCCCTAAGGAGTTGGTATTAATTGAGGGCCAACAAGAACAATTGCAAAAAGCATTTCCTGTATTTAATTTATCCTCAAATAACGACGCAATTACCGTAAATGGGGAACAATTTACAGTGAAAGCAACTGAGCAAGGTGATGCTAACGTGACTGTTACAGTGGGAAGTGCTCCTGTAAAAAATGTCGATGTGAGAGTTCTTAAAGACATTAGGGTTGTACCAGGTGGACAATCGATTGGAGTTAAGTTAAATACGTTAGGTGTATTAGTTGTAGGACATCATTTAGTCGATAGTGTAGACGGGGAGAAATCTCCGGGGGAACTTGCAGAGGTAGAAGTAGGCGATATCATCACAAAAATCAATGGTAAAAAGATTGAAAATATGAGCCAAGTTACCCCACTTATACAAGATGCAGGAGAAAATAATGAACCGCTACGTCTAGAAGTTCGACGTGAAAATGAAGTTTTACAAAAAGAGATCACACCGCTTAAAGCAAAAGGTGAGAGCTCGTATCGTTTAGGGTTGTATCTTCGTGACTCTGCAGCTGGTGTTGGGACATTAACATTTTTTCACCCTGACTCAAACAACTATGGTGCTTTAGGGCATGTGATTTCAGATATGGATACACAAAAACCTATAGTTGTAAATGATGGTCAAATAGTTAGTTCTTTAGTAACTTCTATTGAGAAGGGTAGTAATGGTGACCCAGGTGAAAAACTAGCTCGATTTACTAACGATAGAAAAGTTTTAGGAACTATAACAAAAAACAGTCCATTTGGCATTTTTGGAAAACTGCATGAGCCAATACAAAATAATATAATGGATCAAGCATTGCCAATCGCATTATCCCATCAAGTGAAAGAAGGACCTGCAAAAATTTTAACAGTTGTTGAAGGTGAAGAAGTTAAAGAGTTTGACATAGAGATCGTAAGTACAGTACAACAAAAATTTCCCGCAACAAAAGGGATGGTCATAAAGGTGACTGATCCAGAACTGCTCGAAGCAACTGGAGGCATTATTCAAGGTATGAGTGGTAGCCCTATCATTCAAGATGGAAAAGTAATTGGAGCGGTAACGCATGTTTTTGTGAATGACGCAACGAGTGGTTATGCTTGTCATATTGAGTGGATGCTTCAAGAAGCAGGAATAAATATATATAAAAATGAAAAAGCAAAGGCGAGTTAAACTCGACCTTTGCTTTTTTAAAATTAATATTTAATATTTTTTATATAAATGATATGATGTACATAATAGCGATAAAGATTTTTCGACAAATACTAGTGTTGATTGTTGTCAAGTATCGAATAGGGTCGAATTATTGAGTAAAACGTAAATTTCATTAAAAAATAGTGGATTTTTAATATTTTTTCGAAAATAAAAAGGAAATTCAAACCCTTTGTCGAATTTGTTTTGTGGATATATAGAATAAAATGCCAGGGAGGAACAATTTGTGCAGAAAATAAAAGTTTGTATTGCGGATGATAATCGAGAATTAGTAAATTTACTTGAAGAGTATATTTCAAGCCAAGAAGAGATGGAAGTAGCGGGAGTGGCTCATAACGGGCAAGAATGTTTGACATTAGTTGAAGGAGAACAACCTGATGTTTTAATCTTAGATATTATTATGCCTCATTTAGACGGATTAGCAGTTTTAGAAAGATTAAATCAACAAAGTTTAGCTAAAAGACCAAATATTATTATGCTAACAGCTTTTGGGCAAGAAGATGTAACGAAAAAGGCTGTTGATTTAGGTGCATCGTATTATATTTTAAAGCCTTTTGATATGGAGACACTCATTAATAAGGTTAAGGAAGTAAGTGGCAAGGTGAAGCCGATTTTACAGCAAAAGTCTTCGCAGGCGGCGATGCAGATGGCAAGAAATGAAAGTAAGCAATTTAACCTAGATGCAAGCATTACGAATATTATCCATGAAATAGGTGTCCCAGCCCATATTAAAGGTTATATGTATTTACGTGAAGCAATTACGATGGTCTACAATGATATTGAACTGTTAGGGTCGATTACAAAAGTTCTTTATCCAGACATCGCAAAAAAATTCAACACAACTTCTAGCCTTGTTGAGCGTGCCATCCGCCATGCGATTGAAGTCGCATGGAGCAGAGGCAATATTGAGTCTATCTCTAGCTTGTTTGGCTACACAGTTAGTCATACGAAAGCAAAACCGACCAATAGTGAATTTATCGCAATGGTAGCGGACAAGTTAAGGATAGAGCATAGAGTATCTTAATGCGTTTCAATCGAAGCTGTGCCGAAGCTTCGAAGAGTTTGGAGATCATTAATATTCAGTTAATAAAGACGAGTAAATATGTTTTACACCAATAAATATTTTTCATCTCACCCGATAAATCTCATCGATTTATTGGGTTTTCTTTTGTTTCAAGGTGGCATTAATGTATAAAAAAATAACCTAAAAAATTCACAAAATTATAAAAATGATAGTTGTGAATAATATTAATTTAGTATATAACAGGGTGGTCTCAGATATATAACAGAAGTAGGTATAAAAAAAGGTAAAAAAATATAAGTGGATATATGAGGTTTTTGTCACGTTTTTGTCATATACAAATAGAAGAAAACATTATATAATATAATCATAAAAGTAATACAGTTCACTTTTTTCGTTGGAACAGTTCTTAAAAAAGGCTTTAATTTGGACTTGGGAGTGATTGTGAAATTTTGTAATATGTAAAGGTTAAAGTTATCATATTTTTTTAAATGAGAATGTGAATAAAATCACATTCGGAACTTGAGAACAGAGAGGGAGATGTAAAATGGAAGCTTGGAAAGGCTTTAATTATGGGGAATGGACAGAGAAAATTGATGTAAGAGATTTTATTAATAAAAACTGGGATCCATATACAGGTGATGATAAATTTTTAGCAGGCCCTACAAAAACAACAAACGAACTGTGGGACCAAGTATTAGAGTTAATGAAAAAAGAAAGAGAAAATGGTGGAGTGTTAGATGTTGATACAAAAACTATTTCAACCATTACGTCACATGCACCAGGATATTTAAACAAAGAGAAAGAGCAAGTTGTAGGATTACAAACGGATGCACCTTTAAAACGTTCTATTCAACCTACTGGTGGTATTCGTATGATGGCATCAGGGTGTGAAGCTTATGGCTTTAAATTAGACCCTGAAATTGAAAAAATTTATACAGAGTATCGCAAAACACATAACCAAGGGGTGTTCGATGCTTATACAAGTGAGATGTTAGCCGCTCGTAAAGCTGGAATTATTACTGGGTTACCTGATGCATATGGACGAGGAAGAATTATCGGAGATTATCGTCGTATTGCCTTATACGGGGTAGATAGATTAATTGAAGATAAAAAAGTGGTCAAAAAAAGCTTAGAAAAAGGCGTTATGAGTGAAGAAGTAATTCGTGATCGGGAGGAAGTCTCTGAGCAGATTCGCTCCCTTCAAGAGTTAAAACAAATGGCATCGTCTTACGGCTTTGATATTTCCAACCCGGCAACAACGGCAAAAGAGGCTTTCCAATGGTTATATTTTGGTTATTTAGCAGCTATTAAAGAACAAAATGGTGCTGCGATGAGTTTAGGTCGTGTATCTACATTCTTAGATATTTATATTGAAAGAGATATTGAGTCAGGAATTTTAACAGAAATAGAAGCTCAAGAAATTGTAGATCATTTTGTGATGAAGCTACGTTTAGTGAAGTTCTTGAGAACACCAGATTACGACGAATTATTTAGTGGTGACCCAACGTGGGTTACTGAATCGTTAGCAGGGATGTCTTTAGATGGACGCCCGTTAGTAACGAAAAATTCATTTCGTTTCTTATATACACTAGTTAACTTAGGTCCAGCGCCTGAGCCGAATTTAACCGTATTATGGTCAACGCAGTTACCGGATGGGTTTAAAAAATTCTGCGCGAAAATGTCGATTGAAACTAGTTCAATTCAATATGAAAATGACGACATTATGAGAAAAGACTATGGTGATGACTATGGAATCGCTTGTTGCGTTTCAGCAATGCGAATCGGGAAGCAAATGCAATTTTTTGGAGCGCGAGCTAACTTAGCAAAGGCATTACTTTATACAATTAATGGTGGTATAGATGAAAAGTTAAAGATTCAAGTAGGGCCAAAGTTTGAGGCAATTACTTCCGAATACCTTGATTACGAAGAAGTAGTTGAAAAGTTTGAGAAGTTTCAAGATTGGTTAGCTGAGCTTTATATGAACTCATTAAATGTTATTCATTATATGCATGATAAATATAGCTACGAAAGAATTGAAATGGCATTACATGATAAAGAGATTCTTAGAACAATGGCTTGCGGTATTGCGGGATTGTCGGTAGTAGCAGATGCATTGAGTGCGATTAAATATGCGAAAGTTAAAGTAATTAGAGATGAAGATGGGATTGCGACAGATTTTGAGATCGAGGGTGAATACCCACAATATGGTAACAATGATTCTCGTGTAGATGAAATCGCTGCTTATATTGTGAAAAATTTTATGGGGAAATTACGTAATCAACCGACGTATCGAAATGCAGTTCCGACACAATCGGTATTAACGATTACATCTAATGTGGTTTACGGGAAGAAAACAGGAACTACGCCAGATGGAAGAAAAGCTGGTGAACCATTTGCGCCAGGGGCTAACCCGATGCATGGACGTGATAAAAAAGGAGCTTTAGCCTCATTGAATTCTGTTGCGAAAATTCCATATGAAGATTGTCAAGATGGTATTTCTTGTACGTTCTCAATCGTACCGAAAGCGTTAGGTAAAGATGAAAATTCTCGTGTTGGCAACTTAGCGGCAATTTTAGACGGTTATGCATCACAAACTGGACATCACATAAATGTTAATGTATTTGATCGTGAACAGCTAATGGATGCTATGGAACATCCAGAAAAGTATCCGCAGTTAACCATTCGTGTGTCTGGCTATGCTGTAAACTTTATTAAATTAACGAGAGAACAGCAAATTGATGTCATTAACCGTACTTTCCACGAAAGTATGTGATATTAATGTTAGGAAGAATCCATTCAATTGAATCTTGTGGTACTGTAGATGGTCCGGGTTTACGTTTTATCGTGTTTCTTCAAGGATGTTCAATGCGGTGTGCATACTGTCATAATCCTGACACATGGAATTTAGAGGGTGGAAGTGAAAGAAGTGTTGATGAGTTAGTAGCTGAAGCAAAAGCTTACTTGCCGTATATGCAATTTTCTAATGGTGGAGTGACATTAAGTGGTGGTGAACCACTTTTGCAGCCTGATTTTGTTTTTGAGTTTTTCAAAAAATGTAAAGAGGCTGGAATTCATACAACGATTGATACTGCTGGTTCTGTAAAACCTTTAAATCTAGAGAAGATTTTAGAAGTGACAGACCTTGTTCTTCTAGATGTTAAACATATCAATGAAGAAAAGCATGAAGGGATTACTGGGTTGTCTAACAGGAATACCTTAAACTTTGCTAAGCTTCTAGATGAAAAAGGGGTACCGGTATGGATTAGACACGTTCTTGTTCCTGGATTATCAGATGACCATAAAGATTTGAACGAACTAGGTGAATTCTTAGCAACACTTTCAAACGTTGAGAAAGTTGAGGTTTTACCTTATCATAAAATGGGTGAGTATAAATGGGAGGAACTTGGCTTATCGAATAAGTTATCTCATTTAATACCGCCTAATCAGGATCAAGTGGATTTAGCTTATAGGTTATTAACGAAATCCTTAAACAAAAAGAAACTTCAGTTAAACTGAGCACAGCTTATGCTGTGTTCTTTTTTATACTTTAAGGATGAAAAATAAGGAAATGACTCATACTAAAAATGGGATTTCATTACAGGTCATTTGGCTTTTTGAAAAGTTCGCTAATTGGAGTGACTTATTATGGTGTATGAAAAGATAAAAGGATATGCTTTTCAAAATGAAAAGACAAAAAAGCTGGTTGAACAACTGCCTAAAAAAAGTATTGCAGTGGTTGTTCATCAAGACATTGATATGGCTGCTGCTGAAATGTTAATTGAACGTGGTGTAAAAGCTGTCATAAACTTTCGGACGTCTATGACTGGTTTGTTTATTCATAATGGTGTAGAAACACTTTTGAAAGCGAAAATATCAGTCTTTGATATTAATGATCCTTTTTTTCGAGAGAATTTAAATGGGCAGTTACTATTGATTAAGGACGAATGCTTATTCCGTGATATTAATAGTAAGTGGCAGTTTTTGTGCAAATTAAAAAAATATACCTTAGATGAAATAGATCTACTGAAAAATAAAGCGAAGTCCTATTTTCCTACACAATTTAAAGCGTTTGTTGGAAATTCTTTGTTTTACGGGGAAAAAGAATTAGATGTCTTTGTCCGAGAAGTTCAAATGCTACCTATTTTACGGCAATTTAGAGGCAAAGAAGTCTTAATTGTCGCTAGAGGAGCGAATTATGAAAGGGACTTATGTTTACTTACGAAAGTGATGAAGCAAAGAAATTTGATAACGATCGCTGTTGATGGTGGTGCTGACGGGCTGCTTAAATTAGGGATTAGACCTCATTTTATTATTGGGGATATGGACTCTGTATCGGAGCGAGCTTTAAAATGCGGTGCCCAATTGCTTGTACATACGTACCAGAACGGGCGTGCGCCTGGTGAGGAACGGGTAAGGGAGTTGAACCTTCCGTATAAACGTCTTGTGTTTATAGGAACGAGTGAGGATGTAGCTATCATATTTGCTTATTGTTCTGGGGCTGAAAAATTATATACAGTTGGAACAAGAGTTGGGATGAATGAATTTTTAGAAAAGGGAAGAATTGGAATGGGATCTAGTTTATTAACTAGAATAAAAACGGGACATGCATTAGTGGATTTAAAAGGAATTCATTCATTATTTGAAACGGAAAAAAAGCAATTGTCTAATAGCGTCGTTTTTATTCCTGCTATTGCCGTATTATTAATGTTTAGCTTTAGCCCTAAGTTTGAACTGTTAGTTTCTGTAGTGCTCCAATGGTGGGGTGGGAGGTAATTAATAAATGAAAAAAATAAACATGATCTATTTGTTTTCGCTTATATTTTATTTAGTAGTTGGAATAATCATAGGAATTATTATTGATAAAGATTGGATAAGTGAAGAGCAATTACTTTATGTACAAAAGTTGAAAGCTGAGAATGCTTTACTAGTTGAAGAGAAACGAATGTGGGCGAGGTATGTTGAAGATGAATTTAACGAAGTGAAAGTGTATACCACTGCGGATAAAGAGCAGTTTCAACACTTAGGCAATGTGCTGGCTAATGTGGGTGTAACATTAGAAAAACTTCCAGAAACTGTTGGGCTCTATCATCATCAAGGAATTATTATTACTTTAGGTGAAGAGCTTGAAGAGACATACGGACTACCGCACCTAAAGCTGGAGGATATACCGAAACGTGAATTAGATTTAAACATGATGTATTTGTCTTTATTAAGAATAAAAGAGGAGTTAATGAAATGAAGCCTTCAATAAGCGTTGTTATTCCTGCTTACAATGAAGAGAAAACGATAAAAAGAACACTAGTAACGTTAAATCGCTGTTCTTGGATAAGTGAGTTGATTGTGATCGATGATGGAAGTTGTGATGACACCTCAGTAATTGCTGAGAAATATAGTGACCGAGTGATTCGGTTGAAACAGAATAGAGGGAAAGCCTTTGCTTTAAAAGAAGGGTGGAAAACGGTCGAAGGAGATATAATTATATCCCTTGATGCAGACTTAGGTATTACAGCAAGAGAAGGAGGAAAGTTAGTAGAAAAGCTCATAAATTCTAATCTCGACTGTGTTATAGCGAGGTTGCCTCACCAAAAAAAGAGTGGTTTTGGCTTAATGAGACATCGAGCGCAAAAGTTAATTTTTGCGCAAACAGGAAAGTGGTTTGAGGCCCCGTTATCAGGTCAAAGGGCGTTTAAAAAAAAGTGGCTGTCAATATTGTTAGAAAGAGAGTACGTAGGCTTTGGTGTTGAGATGGCAATGACTGTTGATTTATTAAAAGCAGGAGCAAATCTCGAAGAAGTAGATGTTTGCTTCTTTCATAGAGCAACTGGTAAAGATATAGATGGTTTTTTCCACCGAGGAAGACAATGGTTAGACATGGAAAAAACTTTATGGAAAATGAGAACAACATGGTAAATGTAATCGTTTTAGTGACACCACTTTTTTTATGGGCTTGTTCAGAATTGTTTTTGCGATATGATTGGAAAGTGAGAAATTTTGTGGGTGAAGAAATCCCATACAGTTTAGGTGCCTGTTTGTTTATTGTGGTTATTTTTTATTTATATATTTTAAATATAGATGTTCGTTCAACCGCTATCTTTTATTTAATTGTACTATGGGTATCGGGATTTATTGATGATCGTTTCGGGACGAAATATCCGAAAGGGTTAAAAGGACATATTAATTTATTTATTCAACATCGAAAAGTATCAACAGGATTATTAAAATTAACAGGAACGGTGATGGCGGCATTTTTATTTGTGGTTAATTATAAATGGTCAGGTATCATACAATTTTTTTCGATATTTTTATTGTTGGTCTTAACGCCGCACGTAATGAATTTATTTGACACAAGACCTTTAAGAGTATGGAAAGTAATTTTATTGCATGGGATAATGTTTTTCCCGTTATTATTTCAAGTTGCTGTCCAGTTAATAGGAGGATTGGTAGTTGTTTTTGCCACTTTTGTTTATTTTGAGGCGAATCGAAAAGCAATGTTAGGAGATAATGGGGCTACCTTATTGGGAGGTGTTGTTAGCTTATTAATGATTTACCATTCAAGTCTTACAGTGCAGTGGCTGATCATTTTAATATACTTATTTATCATTGTAGTTACAGAGAAAATCTCTTTGTCAGAGTGGATCGAGGCAAGGCCGGTGTTAAAATGGATTGATCGTTGGGGAGTTTCATAAAAAGGGAGAAGCTATCGTTAGCTTCTTCCTTTTGGATTCTTTATTCTTTTTTAAATCGAGGAGCCACTTTGTTGTTTTTTCGATCACGATGAAGAACAAAACCGGCAATGAAGCCTACCCCTAATATAAGAAGTATGAGTCCGGTCACAAATTGAACCCATAATGCTGGGAAGGGGCTATGTAAGATTTTAAAAAAGATATCCCTCATTAATTTAATGCCGTATCCAGCCATCACTCCAGGTATGACAAGGATCATAAGTGCGATAAACCTTTGCATAATCGTATACCTCTCTCTGGAAATTAATAATTATATTTTACCTGATAAGTACGGCATTGTCCAAGTTGGTAAGTTTTGTTGATTTTCATCAATTTAGTGTATAGTTAGTATGTAGATTTCAAATAAAAAGGGTGTTTGGAATGAAAAAGTGTTTAATTGTTGGTGCTGGACGAGGTGGAACAGCGTTACTTAAAATTTTAGTTGATGCAGATATGATGGAAGTTATTGCGGTTGTGGATAAAAATGCTGAAAGTCCGGGAGTTTTACTCGCTCAAAAGCTAGGAATTAAAACAAATAAAGATTGGAAGGGTTTATTAACGAGAGATGTAGATGTAGTCGTTGAGGCTACTGGTGATATTGAGCTCTCTACTGAACTGAAAGTTGCCTGTGAAAGGGCGCGGGTAGTTTTAATCCCTAGCTCAGTGGCTACATTGATTTTTAATTTGATTGAAGAAAAAGAAACATTGATTGAACAGTTAACAAACTATTATTCTAAACAAGATATTATCATAAATTCTACCCATGATGGCATGATAGCGATTGATGAAAAATCATTGGTGACACTAGTAAATAAGAGTGCCGAACGAATGTTGAGCGTTTCAAAAAAAGAAGTGGTAGGGAAACCGATTCAAGCGATATTGCCTGCAAGTAAATTAGGACGTGTTCTTCAAACAGGGAAAGTTGAAATAAATCAAAAGCAGGAGATTAAAAATGGGTTAACCATTGTGACTACGCGTGTGCCAATGGTTCATAATGGTAAAGTGATTGGTGCGTTAGCTGTTTTTAAAGATATTACTGAAATAGAGCAAATGGCAGAAGAGGTTACTAATTTAAAAAGTATACAAACGATGCTTGAAGCGATCTTTTCTTCATCAGATGATGCAATTTCAGTTGTTGATGAAAATGGAATTGGTCTTATGATCAACCCTGCCTATACGCGTTTAACGGGTTTAACATCTGAACAAGTAATTGGGATGCCAGCAACAGCTGACATCTCTGAAGGTGAAAGTATGCATATGCATGTGTTGAAAAATCGAAAAGCTGTACGCGGTACAAGGATGAAGGTAGGTCCGAAGAAGAAAGATGTTGTTGTCAATGTGGCACCTGTGATCGTTGATGGGAAATTAAAAGGAAGTGTTGGAGTTCTGCACGATATGTCTGAAATTAAGTCTCTTACAGATGAGTTAGAGCGTGCTCGGCAAATTATTCGAACGTTAGAAGCGAAGTACTCGTTTGATGATATTATTGGATCTTCTGAAGAAATGGAATTTGCGATTGAACAAGCAAAATTAGCAGCTTCGACTCCAGCTACGATCTTATTAAGAGGTGAATCGGGAACTGGAAAGGAACTTTTTGCACATGCAATACATAATGCAAGCGAGAGAAAGTACAACAAGTTTGTTAGGGTTAACTGTGCGGCAATTTCTGAATCTCTTTTGGAAAGTGAGCTTTTTGGTTATGAAGAAGGTGCGTTTTCAGGTGCGAAAAGAGGTGGGAAGCGCGGTTTGTTTGAAGAAGCAAACGGAGGAAGTATCTTTTTAGATGAAATTGGTGAATTAAGTGTCAATATACAGGCGAAACTTCTACGAGTATTGCAAGAACGTGAAATTTTACGAGTTGGTGGCACAAAATCTATTCCGATTAATGTAAGAGTGATAGCTGCTACAAATGTAAATTTAGAAAAAGCAATCAATAAAAGTACTTTTCGTGAAGATTTATATTATAGAATTAATCGAATGCCGATATATATTCCTCCTCTTAGAAAGCGTAAAGAGGATATTCCGGCCCTTTGTAATCATTTGATTTTAAAGATTAATCAAGATTACGGAAGAAAAGTAACAGGCTTAACTGTTCTTGCTAAAAAAGTTTTAATAGATTATGACTGGCCAGGCAATGTCCGCGAGCTTGAAAATGTTCTTGGTCGAGCGATGATATTTATGCGTTTTAATGAAATAGAAATAGATGCGCATCATATTCCGGAATTGTGTGAAGATAATAAGGAAGAGATTTCAAAAGAAGTTTCGATAAATCATTCTAACTCTCAATCTTTAGCTGAAAAGGTTCAGCGATTTGAAAAAGAGCAAATTTTATTAGCGTTAAAGCGTAATGACGGTAATAAAACAGCAACTGCAAAAAGTTTGAAACTATCGATTAGAAACTTATATTATAAAATGGAGAAATATAATATTGAAATAAATAGCATGCAATAAATTGCACACTATGCTAAAATTTGCATAGTAACATTAGTTAGTTGTGAACAAAAAGTGTACATAATAAGCTTATATTAGTTGAGTGTGTAATTGGCATAAAATTTGCAACGTATATTAATGTAACCAACGTGACAACAAGAAAGGCGGTTCGATGGTGAATTTAGATCAACTTATGGAAGAAGTAATACAATTGCCATCAAAGGTTGTGGCAGTAGCTGCTGCAGAAGATGAGGAAGTCATTGAAGCTGTAACTGACGCTGTAGATAGGAAATTAGCAACCTTTATTTTATACGGTAATGAAGAAAAAATAAAATCTCTGCTTACTAGTAGTAAAAACGAGGGTTACGACAAAAGTGAATACGTGAAAATTGTTAACGTTAACAATGATAAACAAGCAGCGAAATTAGCTGTTCAAGCTGTAAACCAAGGGATTGCTGATGTATTAATGAAAGGGATGGTACCTACTTCTGTTATATTAAAAGAAGTTTTAAACAAAGAATACGGTCTCCGAGCAGGAAAAGTATTGTCTCACGTAGCAGCTTTTCAAATTCCAGACGTAGACAGACTGATTTTTGTAACAGATGCAGCGATGAATATAGCTCCTGACCTAAGCCAAAAAGTTGAAATCATTAACAATTCGGTTTATGTTGCTAGACGGTTAGGGCTAGAGTTACCTAAAGTTGCGGTACTCTCAGCGGTAGAGACGGTTAATCCTAACATGGTGGCCACTGTAGATGGTGCACTGCTTGCTCAAATGAACAAGAGACGCCAAATTAAAAATTGTATTGTTGATGGTCCTCTAGCAGTTGATAATGCAATATCGATTCATGCAGCTCAGTTAAAAGGAATTGAAGGGGAAGTTGCTGGGAGGGCAGATATTTTGGTCGTTCCGATGATTGAAGTAGGTAATGCTTTATACAAGTCACTTGTTTATTTTTCAAAGGCAAAAGTTGGTGGAGTAATTGCGGGCGCTAAAGCGCCGATCGTATTGACATCTAGAGCCGATTCAGCAGAAAGTAAATTATATTCCTTAGCGTTGGCAGTTCGTTCGGTTAGCTAAAAGAAAAAAGAGTGAAAAATAGGGAGGAAAAATAAGATGGAAATATTTAAGTATATGGAAATGTATGATTACGAACAGGTTGTTGTATGTCAAGATAAACAATCAGGTTTAAAAGCGATCATTGCAATACACGATACAACCCTTGGCCCAGCTCTTGGTGGAACGAGAATGTGGACGTATAATTCAGAAGCAGAAGCATTTGAAGATGCACTTCGTTTAGCTAAAGGAATGACCTATAAAAATGCAGCAGCAGGATTAAATCTTGGTGGAGGAAAAACAGTTATTATTGGAGACCCTCGTAAAGATAAAAATGAAGAAATGTTCCGGGCGTTCGGTCGCTATATTCAAGGTTTAAATGGTCGTTACATTACAGCTGAGGATGTTGGTACTACAGTTGCTGATATGGATATCATTCATGAAGAAACCGACTACGTAACAGGTATTTCGCCAGCCTTTGGTTCGTCAGGAAACCCTTCTCCGGTAACAGCCTATGGTGTTTATGTTGGAATGAAAGCAGCCGCAAAAGAGGCTTTTGGCTCTGATTCTTTAGAAGGATTAACAGTAGCTGTTCAAGGAGTAGGAAATGTTTCGTACACACTTTGTAAACATTTACATGAAGAAGGAGCAAAGTTAATTGTTACTGATATTAATAAAGACTCTGTTGCAAGAGCGGTAGAAGATTTTGGTGCTAAAGCTGTCGACATCAATGATATTTACAGTGTTGAATGTGACATTTTCTCACCTTGTGCATTAGGAGCAATAGTTAATGATGAAACAATCCCGCAACTTAAAGCGAAAGTCATTGCAGGGGCAGCCAATAATCAATTAAAAGATACGAAGCATGGTGATCAAATTGCTGAGTTAGGAATTGTTTATGCACCTGATTATGTGATTAATGCAGGTGGAGTTATTAATGTGGCTGATGAATTATACGGATACAATCAAGAACGCGCATTAAAAAGAGTAGAAACAATTTATGATAGTATTTTGAAGGTTTTTGAAATTTCAAAACGTGACCAAATTCCAACGTATGTAGCAGCTGATCGTATGGCTGAAGAAAGAATTGAAAATATGCGTAAATCGCGTAAGCAATTCTTAACTAATGAGCACAGTATTTTAAGTAGACGTCGTTAATTAATAGTAGTAGAAATATAGAGGGTGGCTTTTTATAAGGAGATACGTGGCCTGAAAAGAAAAATTAGTATCGTTAAAGTTGTGACATACTAACTTTTATAGGCTAGTAGCTTTATGAAGCCAGCCTCTATCATTATAGTTAGGTTTTAAATAAATCTGTTGGGGGTAAGTTTTTTGCAACATGAATATCGAATTTTAGCCATTAATCCAGGATCTACTTCCACTAAAATAGGCGTATATGTTAATGAACGATCTTTAATAGAAACGACGATTCGTCATGATTCAGATTCGATCAATTCTTTTGAACGAATTATCGATCAATATTCATTTCGAAAGGAAACAATTTTAGAAACTCTCGATGAAGAAGGGATTAACATTTCTAAGCTAAGTGCTGTTGTCGGGAGAGGCGGATTGTTACGTCCGATTGAAGGTGGTACGTATGAAGTGAATGATGCTATGTTGAAGGATTTACGTTTAGGCTTTTCAGGAGAACACGCATCTAACTTAGGTGGAATTTTGGCTTTTGAAATTGCCAAGCAACTTAATATTCCTTCTTTTATTGTAGACCCAGTTGTTGTGGATGAAATGGTTCCAATTGCTAAAATATCTGGATTTGCTCTTTTCGAAAGAAAAAGTATTTTTCATGCCTTAAACCAGAAGGCAGTAGCAAGGAGAGTTGCTAAAGATCTAGGTAAAAAATATGACCACTTAAATTTAATTGTTACTCATATGGGTGGTGGTATTACAGTAGGAGCTCATAAAGGTGGTCGTGTAATTGATGTCAATAATGGATTACATGGAGAAGGACCATTTTCCCCAGAGCGAGCTGGAACAGTTCCCGCTGGAGATTTAGTATCTTTGTCATTTTCAGGACAATATTATGCAGATGAGATAATGAAAAAAATCGTCGGTCAAGGTGGGCTTGTCGGGTATTTAGGGACAAATGATGCAGTAGAAATCGAAAAAAGAATTGAATCTGGAGATAAAGAGGCAAAGTTAGTTTATGATGCGATGGCTTATCAAGTCGCTAAAGAAATAGGGGCAGCAAGTACAGTTTTAAAAGGGGAAGTAGATGCCGTTGTTTTAACAGGTGGGCTTGCCTATGGTAAAGGTTTTGTGAAGGAAATTACCGATCGAATTAGTTGGATCGCTGATGTGATTGTACATCCGGGAGAAAATGAGCTTCAAGCGTTAGTTGAAGGCGGTTTGAGAGTGCTCCGTGGAGAGGAACAAGCAAAATTATATCCAAATCAATGAAAATGTAAAGTAGTGAAGGGGATAAAAGAATGGCTCACGAATATGACTTAGTAATACTAGGGGCTGGAACTGGTGGTTATGTAGCTGCCATCAAAGCTTCACAGATAGGATTAAAAGTGGCTGTCGTTGAAAAAGCAAAACTAGGCGGTACGTGTCTACACCAAGGGTGTATCCCGAGTAAGGCACTACTTAGAAGTGCTGAAGTGTACTCAACAATGAAACACTCTGAACAGTTCGGTATAAGTGCAAACGATATCACTCTTCACTTCGATAAAGTTCAACAAAGAAAAGAGAAAATCATTGAAAACTTACATAAAGGCGTTCAACATCTAATGAAGAAAGGTAAAATTGATGTTTACGAGGGGATTGGGCGTATTTTAGGACCATCTATTTTTTCTCCTACTCCTGGAACTATATCTGTGGAACTAAACAATGGTGAAGAAAATGAGATGCTTATTCCGAAAAATGTTCTCATTGCAACAGGTTCTAGACCAAGAACATTACCTGGCCTTGAGATCGATGGACAATTTGTTCTTACGAGTGATGAAGCATTAAAAATGGAGACTCTTCCTGACTCAATGATTATTGTCGGGGGAGGAGTAATTGGGATTGAATGGGCGTCGATGCTCGCTGACTTTGGTGTCAAGGTAACTGTTCTTGAGTACGCAGATCGTATTTTACCTACAGAAGATCATGAAATTTCAAAAGAAGCTGCTCGTTCAATGAAGAAAAAGGGTATTAAAATGATAACGGGTGCTAAAGTCCTTTCAGAAACGATTGAAAAGGGAGAAACCGTATCAATTCAAGCTGAGCATAAAGGAGTAACAAAAACGTTTTCTGCCGAAAAACTTCTCGTATCAGTTGGAAGACAAGCAAATATTGAAGGAATTGGTTTAGAAAATACCGATATTCAAGTCGAAAATGGTGTGATTCAAACGAATGAGTTTTATCAAACGAAGGAATCTCACATTTATGCGATCGGTGATGTCATCGGTGGACTTCAACTAGCGCATGTGGCCTCTCATGAGGGGGTTATTGCCGTTGAACATATGGCTGATCAAACTCCACATGAGCTAGACTATAACTTAATCGCTAAATGTGTTTACAGTTCTCCTGAAATTGCAAGTGTCGGGTATACAGAAAATGAAGCAAAAGAAAAAGGATATAAAGTGAAAACGGGTAAGTTTTTATTTAAAGCCATTGGGAAAGCGATGGTCTTCGGTGAGACAGATGGTTTTGTGAAACTTGTCGTAGATGAAGATACAGAAGATTTATTAGGAGTTCACATGATTGGGCCTCATGTGACAGATATGATTTCAGAAGCAGCACTTGCAAAAGTGTTAGATGCGACACATTGGGAAGTCGCAAATACCATTCACCCACATCCAACGCTTTCAGAGGCGATTGGTGAAGCAGCTTTAGCTGTAGATGGGAAAGCAATTCACGGGTAGTAGTTTTGAGTGAAGAGTGAAGAGTTTTGAATTTTGAGTTTAGAGTTATTTGAAAGTAACGCTCCGTAGGCAAAGCTTTCACCAACTCAACACTCAAAACTCAAAACTCACAATTTAAAATTACCATTAAACTATGTTATGTTTGGGCAACGTAGCATAGCTTTCAAAAATTGTACATGATCAATTGTACATTCTACTTATAAAAGGGGGGCTTATAATGACAGAAAATCGTCATGCATCCGTAGGTTTAGGTGATCAAGATGTACTTGAAATTTATGAGACGATGTTACTCGCTAGAAAAATAGATGAAAGAATGTGGCTATTAAATCGAGCTGGAAAAATTCCTTTTGTTATCTCTTGTCAAGGCCAAGAGGCGGCTCAAGTCGGAGCTGCTTTTGCATTAGACAAGGAAAAGGATTATGTTTTACCTTATTACCGTGACATGGGTGTGGTTCTAAGATTTGGGATGACGGCTCGTGATCTTATGTTATCAGCATTTGCGAAAGCAGAAGATCCAAACTCTGGTGGAAGACAAATGCCGGGGCATTTCGGGCAAAAGAAGAATCGCATAGTAACAGGATCTTCTCCAGTTACAACACAAGTTCCACATGCTGTAGGGGTTGCTTTAGGTGGCAAGATGCAAGGAAAAGACTTTGTAACGTTTACGACGTTTGGAGAAGGCTCTTCAAACCAAGGTGACTTTCATGAAGGGGCTAACTTTGCTGCTGTTCATAAGTTACCTGTCATCTTAATGTGTGAAAATAATAAGTATGCGATTTCAGTACCGATTCATAAGCAGTTAGCTTGCGAAAAAGTATCTGATCGAGCAATTGGCTACGGAATGCCAGGTGAGACAGTGGACGGGAATGACCCGATTGCGGTTTATCAAGCTGTCAAAGCAGCAGCTGAGCGCGGAAGAAAAGGGGAAGGACCGACGTTAATTGAAACAGTATCTTATCGTTTGACACCGCACTCTAGTGACGACGATGACCGTGCGTACCGTTCAAGAGAAGAAGTTGAAGAAGCGAAAAAGAAAGATCCAATTTTTACTTTTAAAGCTTATTTACAAGAGCTTAATATATTAACGAATGAAATAGAAAAAGAAATAAACGAACGTATTTCTACTGTTGTAAATGATGCAACAGAGTATGCGGAAGCTGCAGCCTATGCTCCAGCCGAAGATGCTTTAAAATACGTTTACGCTGAGGGGGAATAGCCGATGCCAATTATGTCCTATATTGATGCTGTGACATTAGCTATAAAAGAAGAAATGGAACGCGACGATAAAGTGTTTGTTGTTGGTGAGGACGTTGGAGCCCGTGGCGGTGTATTTAGAGCAACGAATGGTTTATATGAGAAGTTTGGTGAAGAAAGAGTGATTGATGCCCCGTTAGCAGAATCAGCGATTGTAGGTGTCGGTGTTGGTGCGGCGATGTACGGAATGCGACCAATTGCCGAAATTCAATTTGCTGACTTTATTATGCCAGCGGTGAACCAAATTGTATCAGAAGCGGCAAGAATTCGTTATCGTACAAACAACGACTGGAGTTGTCCGATGGTCATCCGTGCTCCTTATGGGGGTGGGGTTCACGGGGCTTTATATCATTCACAATCAGTAGAAGCAATGTTTGCTGGAATCCCAGGATTGAAAATTGTTATGCCGTCTACCCCATACGATGTAAAAGGTTTACTAAAAGCGGCTATTCGAGATGATGATCCAATTTTATTCTTTGAACATAAGCGTGCCTACCGTTTAATTAAAGGGGAAGTCCCTGCAGATGATTACACACTTCCAATCGGTAAAGCTGATGTAAAACGTGAAGGTGAAGATATTACCGTTATTACTTACGGTTTAGCTGTTCATTTTGCTCTGCAAGCAGCTGAGAGATTAGCTAAAGATGGTATTTCGGCTCATGTATTAGATTTACGTACGGTTTATCCGTTAGATAAAGAGGCGATTGTTTCAGCGGCTAGTAAAACTGGTAAAGTACTTCTTGTTACTGAAGATAATAAAGAAGGTAGCATTATGAGTGAAGTTGCAGCGATTATAGCAGAACATTGTTTATTTGAATTAGATGCGCCAATTCAGCGATTAGCAGGTCCTGATGTTCCTGCAATGCCTTATGCACCTACAATGGAGAAGTTCTTTATGATTAATCCTGATAAAGTAGAAAAAGCGATGCGAGATTTAGCAGAATTTTAAGAGGGAGGTAACATACATTGACGACAGAAATTAAAATGCCGCAACTAGGTGAAAGTGTAACAGAAGGTACGATAAGCAAATGGCTAGTGAAGCCAGGAGTTAAAGTAAATAAATATGACCCGATTGCTGAAGTGATGACGGACAAAGTAAATGCTGAAGTTCCTTCCTCTTATACAGGTGTGATTAAAGATCTTATTGCTAATGAAGATGAGACGATTGAAGTTGGTGGTGTCATTTGTACGATGCAAGTAGAAGGTGAAGCTTCAGAACCAACTACAAAGAACGAGGAAACGAAAGTAACAGAAGGAGTTGAACAAGAAGTTCGAAATGATAGTGAGAAAAAACGTTATTCTCCAGCAGTACTTCGTTTAGCGGGAGAACATAATATTGATCTAGCCTCTGTTCAAGGAACAGGTCGTGGTGGTCGTATTACTAGAAAAGATATTCAAGCAATGATCGAAAGTGGAAATATACCAACAAGTACTACAGTTGAGAAGAAGGTTGAGCCAACCGGACCGCCTGGAGATGTTAAGGAAGAAACGGTTACGCCACCTGCTGCTAGTGCTGATAATTTGCAATCAACGGCTCAACAGAATATCTCTGCTGCTCCTGGTGATATTGAAATTCCAGTCTCTGGAGTGAGAAAAGCGATCGCTGCTAATATGGTGAAAAGTAAACACGAGGCACCGCACGCTTGGACAATGGTAGAAGTAGATGTTACGAACCTTGTCAATTACCGAAATAGTATTAAAACAGATTTTAAACAAAAAGAAGGCTTTAATATTACATTCTTACCTTTCTTCATTAAAGCCGTTGTAGAAGCGCTAAAAGAATTTCCTCAACTTAATTCAATGTGGGCAGGAGATAAAATTATTCAAAAGAAGGATATTAACATTTCAATTGCAGTGGCTACTGAAGATGCTTTATATGTTCCAGTCATTAAACAGGCTGATGAAAAATCGATCAAAGGAATTGCTAGAGAGATTAATGACTTAGCTGGTAAAGTAAGAAATAAAGCGATTAATAGCAATGATATGCAAGGCGGTACCTTTACTGTCAATAATACTGGCTCATTCGGATCTATACTTTCAACACCGATTATTAACCATCCGCAAGCGGCTATCTTATCGGTAGAATCGATCGTTAAACGTCCTGTTGTCATGGATAATGATGCGATTGCGATTCGTCACATGGTGAATATATGTTTATCGCTAGATCACCGTGTATTAGACGGTTTAGTGTGCGGCCGCTTCTTAGCTACTGTAAAAGAGAAACTAGAAACAATCTCTAAAGAGAATACTCAATTATATTAAACTTTATATGGTAGAAAAGTTTTAACCCTATCATTTTAAAAGACCATAGTATGTTGTGAACAGTCACAGCTGCTATGGTTTTTGTATGAAAAAGCGGATGATTTCGTGAACGAGCATCTGAGATTCGTCAGAAGGTCACGGCGAAGTGAAGGAAATCGTCCGCCTTTTTCGTTTTAGATGGTGGCGGCAGGTATGTCGCCATGAGCGTTTTGTACGAAAAAAGAACGAGTGATTTCCTGAAGGAGCCTCTAAAGGTCGATAGAGTGTGCTCCTCCGGTTACTCGTCGCAAAGCTGCACGATGAATTGAAGTGTCCCATGATGTGACCCGCGGTCAGTAGCTTTACAGCGCAGAGAGGAAAAGTCGACCGTCATTTTTACATGCCAGATGGTGACGGTGCTACGTCATGTTGGTTTTGTATTTAAAATTTTTTTACAAAAAAACATTTTTAGTTACATCGTTTGATAAGATGTGGGAAACCTACTAACTGTTACATATTTAATCAAGAAAGGTTGGTTTTCCTATGAAAAGTTTTCAACAAAAAGTAATTTTCAGTATTGTAATTGCTGCAATGTTATTCTCTTTAACAAGCGTTGCATTTGCTAACTCTGAAGGCCCTCAAGATGATGCATCTACTCATTTTGAAAGAGTCAGCTATGAACAAAAGGCGATTAGGCCACACTTCAATTTTTATTACCAACTATTAGCCGAGAAATATGCACCGAAGCATGTGAAGGTATGGAATGAAGTCCTTAAAGACCGAGATGCATTGTTTAAAAAATATCGTGAATTAAAAAAATCAGGAAAAGAACTAGAAAACTTTTATGATGAAGATTGGCTGAAAGAGCATAGTGAAATTCATCAACAGTTTTTAGAAGCGGTTGAAAAAAGAGATGACGATAAGCTAAAAGAAATAGTTCCACGTGTTATTGAACATCAGAAGGAATTAAACACTATACTGAAAAAACGTTTAAAAGAAATTAAATAAAATATAGGGATAAAAAGGAGACCGGTATAACTGTCTCCTTTTGTCTTTTTATGAGGAGTTGTTTTTGTTTACAAATCGTAACCCTTACGTTATAATCCTTTTTGTGTTAATAAAACGTAATCGTTACGAAAGGGGATTTATATGAAAATCAAATCTATTCTTTTTGCTTTAATGTTAGTTCTATCAACCTTTTTAGTGGCATGTGGAACTGAAGAAGGGCAAGTAGAAGAAAGTACAGCAACGGAGACTACTGAAGATACCGAGGTAGAAGAAGCTGTAGAAGTTGAAGAAAAAGTAGTTTTAGAAGTTTATACAACGATTTTTCCATTGTTGGATTTCGCCAAAAAAATTGGTGGTGAATACGTAGACGTACAAAGCATTATTCCAGTTGGCGCGGATGCACATTCGTTTGAACCAGCTCCAAGAACGATGGTCGATGTATCAAATGCAGACCTCTATATTTACAATGGAGCAGGAATTGAAGGTTTTGCAGATGCTGTGGCAGAAGTTTTAAAAACAGGTGATGTAAAAATTTTAAAAGCTTCGGAGGGTATTGAGTTTATTGGCTATGATCACGACGATGGACATGGACATGAAGAAGATGATCATGGACATGAGGACGATGGACACGGACATGAAGAAGACGATCATGGACATGAGGACGATGGACACGGACATGAAGAAGATGATCATGGACACGACCATGGTGAAGAAGACCCTCACATTTGGTTAGATCCAATTCGCTCTATTCAAATTGCTGAAAATATTAAAAATGCATTAGTAGAGTTATTACCAGAAGCAGCTGAAACTTTTGAAAGTAACTTCGCGCTATTACAAGAAGAATTAGAAACTTTAGATCAAAAGTTTACAGAAATGGTAGAAGAGGTTTCGCGTGATACGATTATTGTTTCTCATGCTGGA
The DNA here is from genome assembly GCA_007118195.1 of Anaerobacillus sp. Classification (GTDB taxonomy): domain Bacteria; phylum Bacillota; class Bacilli; order Bacillales; family Anaerobacillaceae; genus Anaerobacillus. The sequence goes on from SKSA01000160.1 coordinate 27,691, forward strand.
TTCGGCTACTGGGAAGATCGTTACGGGATTAAGCAAGTAGGTATTGCAGGTATTTCCCCGACAAACGAGCCTTCAATTCGTCAATTGCAAGAAACGATTGAATTTGCTAAAGAAAATAATATAGAGTATATTTTCTTTGAACAAAATATTCCTACGAGTATTGCTGAAACTGTACGTTCAGAAGTGGATGCGAAAGCACTCTCGTTGCACAATTTAGAGGCTATCATTCAAGAAGATATCGATAATAATGATGACTATTTCAGCTTAATGGAAAGAAATATAGAAAATTTAAGAACAGCTCTTCAATAGTCACAAAAGAGACCGTCGATTTGACGGTCTCTTTGTACAACGGCTAGAACATTTGCATGCCGCCCTAGGCTTTTTTAAAGGAATAGAATATTATACAGTATTTCGTTTGTAACTTTTGATAATATTAATAATGCGTTTTATTTTGTAAAAACAGGTAACAAGTGTACAATATAAGCATAGTGTTAATATCAAAAAAGAGGTGGAGTTCAAATGAACATGCAATTTAATTTTTATAATGACGTCATTAATGGCGCTAGAAAAGAAATGGTAGATGCAGGATATAAAGAGTTAACGACTCCTGAGCAAGTAGACGAAGTTTTAGGTAAAGAAGGTTCAGCTTTAGTTTATATTAACTCTGTTTGTGGTTGTGCGGGTGGGATTGCTCGCCCATCAGCGGCCTATATGTCAAATTACGAAAAAAAGCCAGATCACTTTGTAACAGTGTTTGCTGGGCAGGATAAAGAGGCAACGGAAAGAGCAAGAACTTATTTTAAAGGGTATGCCCCTTCTTCTCCTTCTTTTGCTTTAGTTAAAGACGGTGAAATTAAGGCCATGGTTGAACGCCATGAAATTGAAGGACATGA
>SKSA01000116.1 GCA_007118195.1 Anaerobacillus sp.
CAACGTCACCATCTGGCATGTAAAAATGACGGTCGATTTTCCTCTCTGCGCTGTAAATTCGTATCGACTTTAGAGGCTTGTTCGGAAAAACCGACCGTCATTTTGCTTTTTACATACAAAAACAGCATGACGGTAAACGTCACCAGCTAGCATGTAAAAGTCAGTTTTTTCCTTGCCAACTAACCCCTAACCAATTTTTCATACTAAAAAGGTTGTAACTTAATGAATTACAACCTTTCATACATAAAATTAAGCCATTTCATCTGAACTAAACATATAGTGTCTCGTTCGAATATTGACGTTTAAAACAAGCCCTATGGCAATCATATTCGTAAGTAAAGCACTTCCTCCGTAACTAATAAACGGCAAAGCTAATCCAGTAATTGGCATAAGTCCAATCGTCATTCCGACATTTTGAAAAATTTGAAAGACTAGCAGTCCGATGACACCCGCGACCATATAACTTCCGTATACATTATTACAGCTAAACGCAATGATGATCATTCGATAAAAAAGTAAAAAATAAATAACGATCAATACTGTTGCCCCTAAAAAGCCAAATTCTTCACCGATGACAGTAAAAATAAAGTCGGTATGGATTTCAGGAACAGCGCCACTTTTCGATAAAACCCCATCTGCAAAGCCTTTACCATAAAGCTGACCTGAACCAATTCCTTGCATCGCATTTAAAAGCTGATAGCCCATTCCTCCTGGATCACTCTCTGGATCAAGCCAACCATATATTCTACTTAATTGATGTGGTCTCATTATATAGTTCGAAAAAAACTCAAAATAATTGTTGTGAAGCCATATTAAAGATCCTAAGAAAGTAGCAACAACAGTTCCGATTGACACAAATATTTTCCAAGATACCCCTGCCATTAATAGCATTGTTCCCATAATACTTGCAATGACTAGTGCAGTTCCTAAATCTGGTTGAACGAGAATGAATAAAAACGGTGGTAACCCTACAGCTAACACTTTGGAAACGACAATAAAATCTTCTTTTAACGTCCGGTGACGGTGATCTTTCGTAATAAGAAATAATAAATGCGCGAGCGCTAAGACGAGAAATATTTTTACGAATTCTGATGGTTGAAATAAATTATTGCCAATACCTAACCACCGTTGTGAACCATTTCTTTCCACTCCAAAAAAATGAACACCTATTAATAACAAGAGACCTACTACATAAAGTGGAATCGTGAAGTTTTTAAACAAATCATAATCTATAAACATTGCAGCTACCATTAAACAAGCACCAATAATAAACCAGATCACTTGTCTTTTTACAAAAAATGAAGGATCAACATTATATTGTCCTGCCATGGCAGCACTGTATATCGAAAGTAACGAGATGCACATTAATAAAAATAGTAAAAAAAGTAACGTATAATCTAACTGCTGAAAATAAGTTTTACGTTCGTGCATAGCACATAATCCTCCATTGTAGTTTAAAGTCCTTACTTATGTTATCATAGCAACTTTATTTAAACAAAGGTATTTTTAGCTAGAAAAGCGGAGGGGTCCCGTCTATCGGTGACAAACACAGGAAGCCCTCCACGTTGCGGTCAGGTTTTGGACCGCAACTGTAGGGGTGAAGTGGGCGGCCGGTGGCGGCCGGATCTAGATACAGAAAAGCGCAAGCGCCTAAAAGGGCTACCTCATCTTATGAGTAGCCCTTTTTCCCACTTTTCTTTGGTAAAATAATTTCAGCTGTCGTACCGTTCCCTTCTTCACTTATAAAAGAGAGCTTTCCATTGTGGCTTTCGATAATTTTATAAGTGACGAGTAAACCTATTCCTGTCCCCTTTTCTTTCGTTGAATAAAAAGGTTCACCTAATTTTTTAAGACGCTCTTTAGAAATACCACAGCCTTGATCTTCGATTTTAACGATAACTGTTTCTTCATTCACTTCATCTAATGTAATGAATATATTTCCATTCCGGTAACTCGCCTCAATTGCATTTTGTATTAAATTAATAAATGCTTGCTTTATTTGATTTTCATCGCAATCTACGAAAAGTTCTTTTGTAAATGAATATTGAATATTAATATCCTGCATTAACGCTTGCGTTTCAAGTAATTTTATTACTTTTAACAGTATAGTATTAAAGTTAGTCGTAATTAATTCGCGAGTTTCATTTGGCTTTGCTAACGATAAAAATTCATAAATAATCGTTTCTGTCCGATCAAGTTCAGATAAAATAATGTCTATATAAAATTCTTTAAATTCTTTCGTTGTTTTTGCGAGTTGAATAAAGCCTTTTATGGATGTAAGGGGGTTTCGAACTTCGTGGGCTACTCCTGCCGCTAACTGACCTACTAATGATAACTTCTCCGATTTCTGTAACCATTCATCCATCTTTTTTAGCTCAGTAATATCACGGACAATCGCCTGAATTGCTTGTTTTCCGTTATACGTGGTCGCACTAACTGTAGAAGAAATTGTAACAGGAATCCCGTCAATACGATAAATCGTATGCTCCCTTGCTATCATAGATTTCAACGAACCGTTTAATATTTTCGTGAGGTTATCATTAACCGTCTCACGGTCATCCTCAGGATAAAATTCCCAAATGGAACGACCGATAATTTCTTTTGTTGATTTAGCACCTAATAACTTCATCCCGGCTGGGTTTAAATATTCTAGTTTTTCATCTACTAAAACCGCAATCGTTTCTGGGGAGAATTCAACGAGTCTACGAAAACGTTCTTCACTTTCTAATAACCTTTTTTCAAGCTGCTTTTTCTTCGTAATATTGACAAAATAAATCGAAATTACATCGTTTTTATAGTACATCCTTACCGTAAACCATGAATTTAAATAATGAACATACATTTCAAATTTTAAATTTGCTTTATTCTTTTTTACCGTAAAATAATTTTTTAATAATTGATTACTCGTTTCCTCAGGAATTTCTTGGAACCATTTGTAACCGATAAGGCTTTCACGGCTTTTATTTAATATTTTTTCGGCTGCCCTATTTGCATAAATGTAGCAGTCACCTTCATCAATCGCAACAAACCCATCAGTAATACTTTCTAAAATATTGTTAATAGTTTTATTGGATTGCTTCAATTTCATTTCAATCAATTTTCTCTCTGAAATATCGCGACAAATTAAGAGAATTCCTTTAATTTGCCGATTACCATAAATACACTTTACATTCGTCTCAGTCCATAAATAATCACCGTTTTTATGGCGGATCCGATACGTAACAGTAACCGACAAGTCCGATTCAACAACAGCTTTAAGTGAGTTATTAAAAAATGCTTGGTCGTTTTCATGAATTAGGTTGACCGGTCCGATCCCGTACAGTTCTTCACTTTCATACCCTAGTTGGAGCTGTACAGATGGGGAAAAATACTTATATTTACCTTGTAAATCTAAAGTCACGATTCGATCTGAGGAATTTTCAGCAATGAGTCGATATTTCTTTTCACTATCTAATAAACGACGCTCCATCTCTTTTTTCTCTGTGATGTTTTGAACTTGACATATAACATAGGTCGGAACATCATAGTCATCTAATATTAAATTAACGCTAAGTAACCCCCAAACTATATGTCCTTGTTTATGAATATAGCGCTTTTCCATTTGATAAAACGGAATTTCACCTTTAATTAATTTCTTTGTATTAACCTGTTGAATCGTTAAATCTTCCGGTTGGGTAAATATGGCATTAGTTTCATTTATAAGCTCTTCCTTTTTGTAACCAGTTAATTCACATAATGCGTCGTTCACATATATAAATTTACCGTTAATTCTTACGATAGCCATTGCGATAGCCGATTGTTGGAACATCGCATTGAATAGATTCGTCTCCATACTACTCCCCCCTTCATACTCCCCGTTCATTTTTCTTTATACTCTCTAATATTTGACAAAAAAATCAGTTTTCCTTTAACGGAATAAAAAACTGACTGAAAAAATATAAGCGTTGAGGCATTTCTTTCTCCCCAACGCTCAATTACATTTAAACGGCAGTCTAACATAAACAGCTCGTATCGTTAAACCGCTTTATCAAGTTCAATGCTAGAGTTATTGTTTAACGAATTTGCTTTAGAGATATTTGCCAAGATTGCTACACTTACTGCTGAGATCATTAATGAGGATCCTCCGTAACTCATGAAAGGTAGAGGGATTCCAGTGATCGGCAACACGCCCGACACCGCTCCAATATTTAAACAAACTTGAAGAGCAATCTGAAAAGAAATACCAAAGGCTAATAGACTACCAAAAGGGTTTTTACAACGTACACCGATTAATATTCCGCGAAAAAAGATGATCCCTAAACAAACTATGACAAATAATACACCGAACAAGCCTAACTCCTCAGCTACGATCGCTAAAATAAAGTCCGTGTGCGCTTCAGGTAAATAAAAAAGCTTTTGTACACTTTGACCAAAGCCAGCACCAGTAATACCACCGTGAGCAATCGCAATATACGATTGAATTAATTGATAGCCTGTCCCTGTTTCATTAACAAATGGATCCATAAATCCTGTTAAGCGGTCCATTCGATATGATTCGGAATTTGCATATGTCCAAACGATAAAACTAGAAAAACTCCCTAGCAAAAATAAATGAATGAATTTCGCACCGGAACAAAATACGATAAGGACAGCAACTGCTATTATTAGCCCCGCTGTACCTAAATCGGGTTGACGCATAATTAATAAAAAGATGCCACTAACGATCATTAGTGGGGGCATTACGCCTTTAACGAACTGATTGATGTACATTTGTTTTCGAGAATACACATGCGCTAAATAAATAATCATCCAAAGCTTTACAAATTCAGAGGGCTGTATTGTAATAGGTCCGACCTTCAGCCACCTTGTAGCCCCATTCGTTCCAATTCCTAGTGGCGTAAACGCTACTAATACTAGTAAGATGATTGATGCTAAAACGATGGGAAAAACAATCTTTTGATAAAAACGGTAAGGTATTTTAAGAAAAACGACGAAAAGAACTGCCGAAATAACGATCCACTGTAACTGCTTTTTAAAAAAATGGTGAGAATCTCCAAAACGGTCATAACCGATAACGTAACTTGAACTATAGACCATCACTAGTCCAAATGCGGCTAGCAGTACAACAGTTGTAATTAAAATCCAATCATTTTCTTTTTTCACTGTAGAGCTACCAACCATACGATCCCCCCATGAAACAAGTATTTTCCAGAATATAACTCTTTCATTATAGCAAACTACTTTTTCTTTAAAAAGTTTTTTATAACAAAAAAATCCACCGAATAAATTTATTTGCCCAAATTTTTAAAAATAGGCTAATTACCTAACCCAACTGTTTAAAGTAGGAATAGACTGATTACTGAATGATAGATACCTAAAATTAAAAGGAGAGATCTAATCTTATGGATTATTATCGTCAACAACCTGAAGCGCAATTTTTCCCTGGGTTTCCATTCCCACCAACACCAGGCCCTGGACCAACTCCACCACGTCCACGTGACCTTGAGCGTCGAGTGGCTGAACTTGAAAGAACTGTTCGACGTCAAGGCGAACAAATTGAACGACTTAATCGTCGTGTCCGTCGTCTAGAGCGGCCAGGTTGGGGTTACGGGGGTACTCAATATTAAAGAGTTACTTTAACTAATATCATTTAGAGTTTAATGAATTTCATAATCCTTATTTAGCGCCACTAGGACACTACATCTAGTTGAGTAAACCGTTCTCAACTAGATGTAGATGGATGTGGCTAGTTTATGGGGATTATTGAAATTCACTTAGTTTAATGAATTTCATAATTCATTATTTTCGCCACTAAGATCAATATATAGTTGCACCAAAACATTTTGCAACTATATATTGTTTGATGTGTCTCTTTTTTGGTAATTATGAAATTCACTCAGTTAGTGACGAATTATTTTTTATAAATCGTTCACTAACTCTTTTCTCTTACTTTTTTGTTTAGAAACTTAAAACGAGTTCCTAAAATTTGTCCGGCTAACCCTGTCCTAAAACCTAGGTATAAATAAAACATCCCGCCTAATACTACCGAAACCATTAAAACGACGAGTGCCGAAAGACGATTTTCTAAAGGTAAAACAAGAAGCGAAAGCTCTTTCACACCAATAACTACTATAGACATTAACATTGTAAATATAACAATTAATAAGAAACGCTTTGCAATAAAGAAATAATTATAGTTAGCAAATTTCCCAATCGCCCAAACGTTAACTAATAACGAAGCTATATATGCTAAGGTCGTTGCATAAATTGCCCCGACCGCTTCAAATTGTGAAATGAAAATAACGTTTAAACTTAACTTAACTACTAGCCCGGCTACAAGACCTATAACTGCATAGCGCTGTTGATTTATCCCTTGTAAAATGGCTGATGTTACAGCAAATAACGAAAATAATACAGCAACTGGTGCATAGTACCTTAATATTGTTGAGCCAATTTGTAAATCCTCCCCTAAACCGAACAACGTCCCATAAGCTGGATACGCAAGGATGGACAGGCCTACTGCTGCTGGAAGTGTTAAAAATAAGATGATTTGATACGTTTGAGTTACTTGTTTTTGTAACAGTTGTTGATCATTATTAATAAACGATTTCGTAATTGTTGGTAATAACGTTAACGACATTGCTGTTGCAATTGAGACAGGAATTAAAATTAACTTATGTGCCGCTTGTGCAAAAGCACCAAAGGCTTCTTCAGCACTTGCTTGATCGTACCCAATCCCCATTAATGCTTTATTAAAAGTTATTAAATCAATCGTTTGATAAAGAGGAATAGCTAGTCCGACAAATGATAGCGGCAGTGCATATGAAACGAGTTCTTTATACATCGACCTAAGTGGAAGATGCTGGTTCGATTCACTTTCCTTCATTTTTTTATTTAAATGATCTCTACGTTTATACCAATAAATAAGAAGGACAGTTAAGCCACCTAACGCTCCAACAAAAGCACCAAACGTTGCAAAAGCTACCGCTAAACCAATTGAGCCATTCATTACGTTAACGATAACAAACGTTAAGCAAAGAATAAAAATAATTCTTACGATTTGTTCAATCACTTGAGATACAGCAGTAGGACCCATCGATTGGTGCCCTTGAAAGTAACCACGAATTAAGGACATAATCGGGACAATTAATAAAGCCACACTGACCATACGAATCGTTAATATGACGTCCTCAATGGAGTTTCCTTTTAAATCTTTCCCATCGATGACTTGATGAGCAATCGGCTCTGCTAGTAAAAACAAGATTAAAAATGTGATGACCCCGGTGACCGACATAACAACGAGACCAGATTTAAATAGTCTCCTCCCTGTTTCGTAATCACCTAGCGCATTGTATTTTGAGACAAATTTGGATACTGCTAATGGAATCCCGAGTGTTGCAACGCTTAAAAGTACGGTGTATGGAACATAACCATACGTATAGAGCGCTAAACCTTCTAATCCAACAATCGCTTTAAACGGAAATATGTATATAAGACCTAATATTTTAGAAATAAAGATTGAGGCCGTTAAAATCATAGTACCCCTTACTAGCTTTGAGTCGGCCATAAAACACCCCTTGTTTAAATTTTGCATTTTGAATTGTAAATTGCAAATCACTCCATTATTTTAGCAGGTTAGAGCATAATCTACAATGATAGGCCTAGAGCCGTTCATGAACGTTTTATGTTTTCACTTAAATTTATTTTAAGAAAAGAGGTTGTTCCAGGTAATGGGACAACCTCTTTATGTACCGGCCGTAATAATCACTTCGATTTAAAAGCTGTCATTACTTCTTTTAAATCTTTGGCTAAGTCAGCAAGATTTTGGGCATCTTCTGCAATTTGATTCGCACAAGCGGCTTGTTCTTCACTCGTTGCACTTACTTCTTCTGATCCTGCCGAGGCCTGTTGAGTGATCGATGATATACTTTCCATATTCGATCCTATTTCATTCCCGACATTTTCTAATTCTTTAATAAAGTTATTAATGGATTTATTTTTCTCAAGCACATCCTCAATGTAATTAGCAATCTCTTCAAAAGACTTGCCTGCTTCTTGAACGATTGCAGTCCCCTCATTCACAACGATAGCACCTTTACTAATCGATTGAACAGCACGATCACTTTCTTCTTGGGTAACTTTAATTAGCATTGAAATTTTATCTGCTGATTCACTCGTTTCACTAGCTAACTTTCTCACTTCATTTGCTACAACAGCAAAACCTTTTCCATGGTCTCCAGCACGGGCCGCTTCTATTGATGCGTTTAAAGCAAGTAAATTCGTTTGTTCAGCAATATGTGTAATAATTTCAATAATATTACCTATTTCTTTCGATTGTTGCGCTAGTTTACTAATAATTTCAGACGTTCCATGAACATTTTGATTGACGTCTTCCATTTTTGAAATAGCTTGGTTCGCTGAGGATAAACCAGTTTTCGCCAATTTCTTACTCTGAGTTGACGTATGAACAGCATCATTCGTATACCCCGAAATATTTTGAATAGTATCCATCATTGAAGTCATTTTATCAGTTGTATTTGTTACTGAATCAGCGATGTCCGTCGTACCTGTTGCTAATTCTGAAATCGTAGATGCAACTTGTTCCGAAGCAACCTTCGTTTCTTCACTTGATCTAAGTAAGGTATCTGAAGAAGATTTTACTTCTCCGGAAACATTATCTATTTTACCTAGTAGCTCTTGGATTTTCGCGATCATCGTGTTGAAGTTTGAACTTAATATGCCGACTTCATCACTCGAATTCGTTTCTGCCTTTACAGTTAAGTCGCCTTCAGCTACTTTTTAAGTTATTACACTTAAACGTTGGATAGGAGCAACAAGCCTTCTAGCAAAAATAATAATGATAAAAATACTAACTACTAATACAATACCAGCCGTTATTAACGATAATAATCTTAAATACGCTAAATTACTAGTAGCCTCAGCTACAGGTGTAGAAATAACAAACCCCCAATTTGTCGAAGGAATCATCGTAAAAAAACCAAAACTTTCAACTCCATAGTCATCGTAAACTAAAATTCCCGTTTCATCGTTTAATGCGTTTTGTACAATCGTTTGTAATTCTTCGTTAGAGTTTGTTAACAGGTTTTCTTCCATAATGAGATCATGGTTCGGGTGAGCAATAACTAACCCTTCATCATTAACCATGAAAGCATAGCCATCGTCCCCTATTTGAAAGTTTGACACTAAATGTATTAAGTCTTGGATCGGAACAGTTGCAACTAAAACTCCGTCCATTTGATTATTTCTCATAATCGGGGATGCGACTACGACAACCATCTCTTCTGTTGCCCGAGAAATAAGTGGTTCAGAAAGAACCGTAGCTTCTTGACTAACAACATCAATAAAATAATCACGATCTGCCACATCAAACTGTTCATTATTATGACTAGTTGCTACCCCATTCATATCGGCAACTAAAAACATTTCATATTCCTGTGTTCGCTTAATTTCATTATTTAAGTATGTGGCAATTTGATTCGTATTCCTTGAAGTCAATGTGTCTGTTGCTGCCATTATTTCAACTTCACTTATCTTTTGTGTAAAAAAATGATTAATATCACTTTGCGCTTTATCAAGAATAACTTCATTTTTTTCTGTGAATTCTTCCTCTAAAAATTGTTGAGCTTGGTTATGATTTATGTACGCCACTACTGTAAGTGCTATAAAAAGTACCGGCAGCATCACAACAAGTAACTTTGTCCTTAAACTTTTCATCTGCATCCCCCTCCACAACTATTAATCTACTTAGAATAATCCTGACTAAACGCTCGTTCACCACTTAATCGGAAGCGCTTACACCTCAATACTGAAAAACCCCTCTCTCTCCTTAAAACAATGGATAGAAAAGGGTGAATTTCTTACACAAGATGCGGCCGGCTACCGTATCTAAATTTAGATGTAGGCCCTTGGCTTTGCGTCCTTACCTTTCGATAAGTTTGCCCTTAATCTATTATCCTAGTACTTATGCACTATAATTAAAATATCACAAAATAGTGAATTTTACAATAATTATATCAATTCAATGAATTTCATAATTCATTATTCCCGCCACTAAGATCAATATATAGTTGCGTTAAAACCATTCGCAAACTATATATTGCGTGATGTGGCTCATTTTTGGTGATTATGAAATTCACTCAATTGAATATTATTTAATAAAAACATTATCGTGGTTAATTTATGAA
>SKSA01000090.1 GCA_007118195.1 Anaerobacillus sp.
AAGAATTTGTCGATAATCTAGCAAAAGAAAAAGAAGTAAAAGAATCGATCAAGGTTGCGATTGAAGCGGGAATGCCCACCTTAGCTGAATGTGGAGGGTTTATGTATTTAACCGAAGCGATAGTTACAACGAATCAAAGAGAGTATGAAATGCTCGGGATCATTCCTGGAAAAGTAGAAATGCAAACTAGACTTGCTGCGCTTGGCTATCGTGAGGTTAGTGGGAAAGAGGGGAACTTTCTTTTACTAAATGGTGTAAAAGCGAAAGGGCATGAGTTTCATTATTCTACTTTTCATTCGAAAAAGGAAATTCCTTATGCCTATGAAACAAAAGGAATGCGCGGCGTCACTTCTGAAGGATATATGGCTCTAAATCTAGTTGCTGGTTACACACATTTCCATTTTGCCTCTTGTCCTCAAATGGTAGAAAACTGGATACAAAAATGTAAGGAGAAAAAAGTATATGCGTAAAGCTCTGCCTCTTATGATCCAAGGTACTCATTCAGATTCAGGGAAAAGTGTATTAGTAACTGCCTTTTGTAGAATATTTTCGCAGGATGGATACAAAACTGCCCCATTCAAATCACAAAACATGGCTTTAAATTCTTACATTACGATTGACGGTAAAGAAATAGGAAGGGCGCAAGGTGTCCAGGCCGAGGCTGCCGGTGTGATTGCAACTACGGATATGAATCCGATTTTAATCAAACCGAATCGTGAAAATGAGTCGCAAATTGTCGTTCACGGCAAGCCGTACAGAAATATGCAAGCAGGCGAATATCGAAAAGAGTTTTTTTATCAAGGGTTACAGCTTATTGAAGAAGCACTCAGTTCTTTATCAAATCAATATGAACGAATTGTCATTGAGGGGGCGGGTAGCCCAGCAGAAGTGAACTTAAATGATCGTGAACTTGTGAATATGCGGGTTGCTAACCTTGCAGATGCACCGGTGATTCTTGTTGGTGATATTGATAAAGGTGGCGTTTTTGCTAGCTTAGTAGGAACACTACAGCTGTTATCTCCAGAAGATCGTGATCGAGTGATTGGTGTGATCATTAATAAATTCCATGGTGATATTAAACTTTTAGAACCCGGTTTAACATGGTTTGAACAGTATACAGGCAAGCCAGTTCTTGGAGTGATCCCTTATTTATCAGACTTAAATATCGAAGCGGAAGATTCGGTCATTCTTGATCAATATAAGGCTGCCGAAGATCAAACAAAAGATATTGATATTGCAGTGATACGCTATCCGAAAATTTCAAACTTTACGGATGTCGACCCGTTCTTTTTAGAAGCGGATTGTCATGTTCGCTTTATAACAAAGGCAGAACAGTTAAAACAGCCGGATCTGATTATTTTACCAGGGAGTAAAAATACGATTGAGGATTTAATGTTTTTGAAAAACTCTGGTTTGAAAGAGGCAATTATCGCCCTACATAAAGATACGAATACGGCTATTTTTGGCGTGTGTGGTGGTTTTCAAATGCTCGGGTTATCGATTGACGATCCTTACAAAATAGAATCCCCTTATTTAATGGAGGATGGACTAAAGTTATTACCTTTAAAAACGACGATTATCCAAGAAAAAACAACGGTTTTATCAGAAGGAAACCTCTCTTTTGGAGGTGTTTTAACCGATGTGTCAGGCTATGAAATTCACATGGGGCAGACCGCTTTTGAAGGAGAATTTCAATCTTTAATTCAATTGGAAGATCGAAATGAAGGTTGTAAAAGTGAAGATGAACGTGTTTTAGGAACTTATTTTCATGGGATTTTTCACAATGACGAATTTAGAAAACAATTATTAAACAAGCTCCGTGTACAAAAGGGGTTACCTGAAATAACAGAGCGAGTTGCTTTTCAGCAAATCCGTGAAAAAGCGTTTGATCGATTAGCAGATCACGTTCGGAAACACGTTCAATTAGAGGTAATAAATGAAAAAATAAATCACTATCATAATGAAGGAGATGAATTAAAATGACCATCATTAAAACAAACTCTATACCAGCTCTTGATATAGAAACAGGTCGTACCGTAGAAAACTATATTAATACTTTAACGAAACCGCCTGGGAGCCTAGGTAGATTAGAAGAATTAGCGATTACCCTCGCAGAAGTGACTTCTGAGGAATTTCCTACAGTAACCCCACCTGGAGTGATTGTTTTTGCTGCAGATCATGGAGTCACAAGTGAAGGGGTTTCTGCATTTCCCCAGGAAGTAACAGCGCAAATGGTGAAAAATTTTTTAACGGGTGGAGCTGCGATTAATGTTTTTAGCAAACAAATTTCTGCACAACTAAAAATTGTTGATATCGGGGTTGCCACTGACATAGAAGGTGAAGATTTAATAAGTAAAAAACTTCGCTACGGTACAGCGAATTTTTGCCAAGAAGATGCCATGACGAAAGAAGAAGCAGAAAAAGCGATTGATATTGGATTTACACAAGCAGAAGAGTTCATTGAAAAAGGGGTGAAATGCCTGATCTTAGGAGAAATGGGAATTGGCAATACGACAACGAGCAGTGCCATTTTGGCCGCGATAAGTGGGAAGGACGTTCAATCACTTGTTGGTTTTGGGACGGGTATTCCAAAGGAAAAAATAGTTCATAAACAAC
>SKSA01000109.1 GCA_007118195.1 Anaerobacillus sp.
GCGCAACTACTCAGGACAAACCAAGCATGAAAATGTCGGCTACTTTGCCAATACTGTGCTTCTTCTATTTAGCTCAGTTGGAAAAATACAGGGAAGGGACAGTGTACCTGTCCCCCCGTCCCGCTGTCCCCCCGTCCTACCCCCCAGTCCTAGTGGGACGATGTACCTGTCCCCCCGTCCCGATTAATATAGCTCATAAACTTACTTGGTGTGCAATTGACGTATTTTTTAAAGACGCTGATGAAGTATTTATAGTCTTGAAATCCGACCTCGGTGGCGATGGTATAGATTTTTCCTTCTTCGTTTTTCATTAGTTCGATCGATTTTTGGATTCGGTAGCGATTTAAATATTCAGTGATCGTTTGTTTTGTTTCTTTCTTAAATTTGTTGTGGAGGTAAGTGGAACTCATTCCTAGTTCATCTACTATGTCTTGGATGACGATTTTTTTACTATAGTTTTCTGCGATAAAGTCCATGATATTGGCGACATGCTCTGAGGCATTGTTCGTATTAGGAACTAAATCTACTACAGGCTCCTGTACTGCAGAGCCTTTTATCTTAGACTCTAATGATTGCAAATCTTCTTTTTCCTTGATTTTCTTTATCGCGCTTTGTAATGCCGTACATAATTGCTCGTGTTCCAATGGTTTTAAGAGATAGTCTGTCACTCCTAATTGGATGGCTTGTTTCGCTAAATGAAATTCGTTGTAGCCAGAAATGATAATCGCACAATAATTCTGACTGCTTATGCTTTTTTTCAGCATGTCAATCCCGCCCATAACAGGCATACTAACGTCGGTTAAAACGATATCTGGCTTTAATTCCTCGATCTTTTCAAGTCCTTCTTTTCCGTTTTTAGCTTCACCTACAAGGACACAATTCATATCGTTCCAGTCAAAGGTATAAGTTAACCCTTTACGAATCATTTCTTCATCTTCAACGATTAAAACTTTATACATTTTATTCACATCCTATTCTTCTGTAGGGATTGAAAATTGTATATTTAATCCATCTTCTGTGTTTTCAATATGAATACCGTTATTTTCCTTGTAAAGTAAAACGAGCCTTCTATGAACATTATATAAGCCAATCCCCATTTTCTCGTTCTTTATATGGTCATTGTTAAGGGCCTGTTGTATTCCTTGAAGAAGTGATGGTTCCATTCCTCCCCCATTGTCCGTAACAGATACGTGCAATTTTTCACCTTTTAAATACACTTTTACCTCAATACAAAGGTGGTCTTGATGTGCGTAGCCATGCTTGATTGAATTTTCCACAAGCGGCTGTATTAATAGTTTTGGAACGAGAATGTTCTCTATTTTTTCCTCCAACTCAATCGAATATTGCAGCTGCTCATTAAAGCGGATTTTGTGTAAGGATAAATAATCTTTCAAGTAATTAATGTCCTCCACCAACTTAACATGAGTTTTGTCATTTTCAATACTATACCGCAATAAACGTGACAGTGCTAAAATACTTTGTTGCGCTTGATTTTGATCGATGACGACAGAATAGCGGATCGTCTCTAATACGTTAAAAATAAAGTGAGGGTTAAACTGAGATTCTAAATGTTTAACCTCGGTTAAACGCCTTCTCTCTGATAACTCGATGTTTTGATTGATGAGTTGATTAATTCGATCAACCATTGCATTATATTGCTTCGCTAAAATTTCAAATTCATCACCTGATTTTATATTTAAATAGTAATTCATATCCCCGGATTGAAATTGTTTAATGGCGTATAACATTTTATCAATAGACACGGTTACATTCGTAGATAGCCTCGTCGACATATGTCTTAGGACGAGCATGAGCAAAATAGTCACGATGACTAGAAAGATAATTAGCCAAAATAATAGCGTCGACTGATGCTGCAACGAATTCAATGCAATCACATGAATCTGGCTATTTGGAACGACTCTCTCACTCATATAAAAGGTGCTTTCTCCGTAAACCGCGTTCCCGTTATTATCCACTTCCGGTCGGAATCGATTTAAAAAACCTCTGACCCTATTATTGGTCGTCGAGATAATCGTATCGTACTGATCTGTAATGACGATGATATTACTTGGCTCATTAAAGATAATTTCTTGAAAATCATCCTCATGTAATAAATAAAAGAGATAGCCAATCTGATCTCCTTCTGAAACAATATGCCTTCCATATAAATAAACCGATAGTCTCCCATTTAAATTCATCACGGTATTTGCGGCACTTAAGGTTCCATTATAAGGAATATTCCTTTTGCTCATCGTAAGGCTATCAATCACGTTTTGACTGATATCATCACTGTTTCCGGCATTGGACAATAAGAGAACGCCTTCATTATTAAAAATAAATACATTACTTCGAATGATTTGTTGATTGTTGAAGTTGTAAAATTTCTCAAAAACAAGATGACGGTCTTTTCGGTAGTTAATAAAGTCAATCAAATGACGGTCGGTGGACATTTTTGAGATTTCCTGTAAGTAGGCTTCATTGACCCCCTCTAGGATGCTACTAATATTTTCACTAGAATGATTGGCTTCACTTGTGACCACCTGTTTTGAATTAAATATGGAGAAAATAAGGAAAAGGACGATGAGAATGGATAAGGGAATAATCGTATA
>SKSA01000246.1 GCA_007118195.1 Anaerobacillus sp.
AGGTCACAGCGAAGAGAAGGAAATCGTCCGCCTTTTTCGTTTTAGATGGTGACGGCAGGCATGTCGTCATGATGGTTTTGTATGAAGCAATTGAAATTAGTTATTTTGCAACCGTTTTCAAATTCCGAAAATTTTAAATATCTGCAACCAAAAATATTAAACTTTTATTATTGGTTGCTTTGTTAAAGTAAGTAATGAGACTGAGAATTTGAATTTCTTAATAGTGGAGGTGCGCAAAACATGTTTGAAATGTCTAAATGGTACATTCGAGTGGGCACTTTAGCATTTAATTTAGTTCTATTAAATATTCTATGGATTTTATTTTCCTTTTTAGGCCTTTTTATAGTAGGATTTTTCCCAGCTACTGCAGCATTATTTGCTGTTTTGAAGCAAATGATTATGGAAGATGAAGATATCGCAGTTTTTAAACTCTTTTTCAAAAAATTTAAATCTGAGTTCGTCATGTCAAATCTTATTGGGTACATTACTTTGATCTTTGGGGTTGTTTTATATGTAGATATCCGAGTGCTACAACAATTAGACAGCGGCTTTCTACAATTAGCGTTGGCTAGCGCAACGGTTGTCATCAGCATTGTATATTTATTGACCTTACTATACATTTTTCCGATATTCGTTCATTTTGATATGAAACTTTGGCAATACCCAAAACATGCATTAATTTTGGCGATTGCAAAACCGTTCCATACGATCTTTTTACTCGTACTGCTGGCTTTGGTAGTAATGTTGTATATGATCATCCCAGCATTAATTTTTGTTTTCGGAATGAGCTTAGTCGCTTACGTTATGACGAAAATAGCATCGTATTCCTTTCCGAGAAAAGAATATGTGAGTTAGTCACTTAAAAGGCTTAGAGGAACATTATCCTCTGAGCTTTTTTAATTGAAACTATGCTTTCCTTGTAACCGATTTCAATTTTCAATACCTAAATGGGTGCGTAAGAAGTTCTATCGTCCCCGAGCATAGAGTTTTCCATCGAAAAAGGTAACGCGAGAAACTCTATCGTCCCCGTACATAGAGCTTCCCATCAAATTCGTTAATGAAAACAGTGTTCCTGCCCCACTACGCTTGCTCCTGCGATTACTCGTCGCACGAAAACACTTGCTCCTGCGATTACTCGTCGCAAAGCTGCATGTAGCCTCTTCTAGAAGTATTTCATGGTGTGATTGAAATCAGTTGCGTGCTCCTGCGATTACTCGTCGCAAAGCTGCATGTAGCATATCCAAGAAGTCTCTCATGATGTAATTGAGGTTAGTGGCTTTGTAACCGATTTCAATTTACCGAAAATTTTAAAAGTATTAAACCAAAGATATTAAACTATCTCCTCAAACTATTTTGTTATATTTAATTCAAGAAAGCGCTACCGCACTTCTCGCTCAAGGGATACGATGTTTTCGAAGGTGAGTTTCTTCGCATGATTGGTGTGATGGAAAGGAACAAGTGCGGAAGCTTCCTACCATTGTAAAACTAGAAAAATATCATCAAAGGGGGGATGTTCATGGCTCAAAATTTAGGACCTTTGGCCAAGACAGCTGATGTTTCTAGTCAGATGCCTAAGGTACCACAAAAGAAGCAAAGCCGTTTGAACTATATTAGGAAAAATTGGGTATTGTATTTATTTTTAGCCCCAGCAGTACTATCTGTTTTCATTTTTAACTATATACCGATGTATGGAGTGCTGATTGCCTTTCAGAATTTTAGTGTTACGAGAGGGATTTGGGGAAGTGAGTGGGTTGGATTTGATCATTTCATAAATTTCTTGACATCACCAAACTTCTTTCAAATCTTTATGAATACGATCAAGCTAAGTTCGTATGAACTTCTTATCGGTTTTCCTGTTCCTGTAATATTGGCGCTTATGTTACATCAGGTAACAAGAGCAGGGATAAAGAAAAATATTCAATTAGTGATTTATGCTCCATATTTCATATCAACCGTAGTTATTGCCGGGATGTTATTTATGTTTTTATCCCCAGCAGGACCGATTAACGCAATTTTAGGTATGTTCATGGAACGCCCGATTTCTTTTATGTCTGATCCAGACTATTTTAGAACGATCTTCATTGCATCGGGGATCTGGCAAGGAGCTGGATTTGCATCGATTGTTTATGTTGCCGCACTATCGAATACTGACCCACAGCTACATGACGCAGCAACGATTGACGGTGCTTCTCTGCTACAGAGGATTTGGCATATTGATTTTCAAGTACTGAAACCAGTGATGGCTGTACTTTTCATTTTAGCAATCGGTGGCATTATGGGTGTAGGTTTTGAAAAAGCATATTTGCTTCAAACAGATAGAAACTTACCTGCCTCGGAAATCATTGATACGTACGTGTATAAGCGTGGGTTATTAGCAGGTGATTGGTCGTTTGGTGCAGCGGTTGGATTGTTCAACACTGTGATTGGTTTAACCTTACTTGCGACTGCTAACCAAGTTGTGAAAAAGCTTAAAGGTGAAACACTTTACTAGAAAGGAGGAAAAGTAGAATGGCATCGAAAAATCAACTAATCAATAACTCGAGAACAGACCGACTAATACTTTTCATTAATAAAATCTTTTTGAGTTTAAT
>SKSA01000044.1 GCA_007118195.1 Anaerobacillus sp.
GACGAATCCCGCTTTTTCCTACTATCGGCGTAAACCGAGCTTATCAACTAGGTTACGATAACGTGTAACATCTTTATTACGTAAATACGTAAGTAGGTTACGACGTTGTCCAACCATCTTTAAAAGACCACGACGTGAGTGATGATCCTTCTTATGTGTACGTAAATGATCGTTTAACGTATTGATTTGCTCCGTTAGGATAGCGATCTGTACCTCTGGAGATCCAGTGTCAGTATCGTGCACTTTAAACGTTTCAATAAGTTCATTTTTACGCTCTTGCGTTAATGCCATCCTAATTCACCTCCTTTATAATATCCCCGATTACCTAGCAAACGTCGGTGATTCAATTTTGCCAAGTAACGGTTTTGTACAAACGTACATTAATAAGAATACATTGTTTTGTTATGAATTGCAAGAACACAAATCTAATTTGTTTAAAATTTGTTGTGCCTCTACTTTATCTTTTTGAATTTGATTGATTAATTGCTCTATTGAACTAAATTTTTTCTCATCTCTAATACGATCGATCCATTGAACAGAGACATCTTCGCCGTAAATCGTATCTTCAAAATTAAATAAGTGGATTTCAACAGCAATAGCGGATTGATGTTCTCCATGAAAAGTAGGTTTATAACCAATATTACAAACCCCTTCATAAATACGCTCTTTTATCTTAACCAGAACTGCATAAACCCCGACTTTTGGTAGTAAGTAGCCTTCTGTCTTTATGTTTGCAGTCGGAAAGCCAATTTGCCTTCCTCTTTTCTCGCCATGGACAACTTTTCCAATTACTTCGTAATGTCTACCTAAAAAATCACGTATTGGTGATACGTTACCACCCGCTAATAAATTTCGAATATGTGTAGAACTTACTTTTTCTAAACTTTTTTCTACCTTTGAAATCGTCGTTTGTGTAAATTCATTTCTTGAGTGAAAAGGTAATGTCTCCATCGTACCTTTTCCTAATTTCCCATAAGAATAGTCAAACCCCGCAACAACATGTTTCACATTTAAACCAATTAAATAATCATCAACAAACTCTTGTGGTGTTAAATTAGCAAATGGCAACGTAAAATCAACGATATATAAAACATCCACGCCTAATTGTTTAATTAAATTAATTTTCTTAGGTAATGGACTCAAATAGTCCATTTTTCCCTTCCGTGTACGCAACACCTCTTTTGGATGTGGATTAAATGTCATAACCGCGCATTGCATTTCTTTTTCTTTGGCTAATTTTTTCGCTGTTAAAATGACTTTTTCATGTCCTAAGTGAACTCCATCAAAAAAGCCAAGCGCAATAACTGTCGGTTTAATCGTTTCCTTTTTCAGCTGATGAGGGTGTGACAGCATAATTGTTTCCAACGTTTCCACCTCAATCTAAATTATTAGAAAACCTTCTCTGGTTTCATTAGTCCATCTTTTGTTGGGTGCTTTTGATAAATCGCTAAGCACTTTCCATTCTTATTATAAACGGTAAAACGATTTTCAGCTATCCCCTCTGGAAATGGTAGTACTGCTCCATTTAATACTTTAAAAGCAATATCATCATCTACTTGTATACGTTTCAAAAACGCAAGTGCATCTTCGATTTTAAATAACTTTTGTTGTAATTCCTCGGATTTAAACTTCCTTTCAATTTCTTCAAAAGTTAAACAATCTTCTAATGTAAATGGACCAGAAGCTGTACGAACAAGGGCTGACATATGAGCTGGGTAACCTAATTGTTTGCCAATATCAACAGCTAAAGTACGGACGTAAGTTCCTTTACTGCAATGAACTCTAAACGAAAATTTCAGTTTGTTTTCCTCGATAAGTTCTGGTTCTGTAAGAACGGTTAAATTGTGAATGACCACTCGACGACTAGGACGTTCAACTACTATTCCTGCACGTGCATATTCGTATAACCTCTTCCCGTTTACCTTAACCGCGGAATACATTGGAGGTATTTGTTCTATTTCTCCGCTGAAGGCTGCCATTACTTCATTTAGTTGTTGCTTTGAAATTAACTCTTTTACAGGTTTTTCCTCAATGATCTCCCCGGTAAAATCTTCCGTTGTCGTTGAAAAACCTAATGTAACTTCACATTCATATGTTTTCGAATAGTCAGACATATATTGAGCTACCTTTGTTGCTTTTCCTATACAAATGGGTAGAACTCCGGTAACTTCTGGGTCTAGTGTTCCTGTATGACCAATTTTTCTTGTTTTTAATATACCTCTTAACTTTGCCACACAATCATGTGAGGTCATTCCTTTGGGCTTAAGTAACGGTAAAATACCATCTATTTCCATATGTATCACCACTTTGAAATTATTTCTTAGAAAAGCTTGACTTGTTGCTCAAGTGATTCTCAGGAGCAAGTCCTTATGGCGAAAGGAAAGCAAAACAAAGGGGATAGCAGAAATACTATCCCCCTTCCTTTGCCAAGTTTTCTTTATTTTTCTTCTTGACGATTGATCTCTCCTAGAAGTGAAGCAATCTTATTACCATACTCGATTGACTCGTCAAACTTAAAAAGAAGCTCAGGAGTTTTTCTTAGCCTAATTCTTTTACCTATCTCTGAACGAATAAATCCTGTTGCTTTCGAAAGTCCTTGTAATGTGGACTCTTTTTGCTCGTCACTTCCGAGAACAGTGATATATACTGTAGCTTGCTGTAAATCACCAGTTACATCAACACCAGTAACAGTGACAAAACCAATTCGAGGATCTTTTAAATCTCGTTGAAGAATTTCAGTCATTTCTTTTTTTATTTGTTCACCAACTCTATTTGGACGAACACTCATATTATCACCTCATAAGAAAAGCGCTGGTGCTAAACAGCTTTCAAAGTTCAAAATATTTTACTTAGTTACATTCAAAACCACTCAAAGTTTGTAATGGTTCGTTCAATTTCTGGAGTAGAATCAATCATCGCTAAAGCTTTATTCAGTTCTTGCTCTGCAACGACGCGATCACTACATACAGTGACGATACAGATTTCCGTACGTTGCCACAAGTCCTGAAATCCTATTTCGGAAACTGATACATTTAGCCTTTGCTTTAACCGTGTTATTATACTCTTAATGATTGATCGCTTCCCTTTTAGTGACTGCACATCGTAAATCAAACATTCACAAGTTACAGAACCAATCATGAACGTTTAATTTCCTCCATCACATAGGCTTCAATAATATCGCCTTCTTTGATATCATTGAATTTTTCAAGTGTAATTCCACATTCATAATTTGTTGCAACTTCTTTGACATCATCTTTAAAACGTTTAAGTGCTCCAATAGAGCCCTCATAAATTACAACACCGTCTCTAATTAAGCGAACAGTAGCATCGCGAGTAATTTTTCCTTCTGTAACGTAACAACCTGCAATCGTACCGACTTTCGACACTTTAAACGTTGTACGAACTTCAACTTGACCGATGACTTTTTCCTCAAACTCAGGATCTAGCATCCCTTTCATTGCCGCTTCAATTTCGTCAATCGCATTATAAATAACACGGTGAAGACGAATATCTACTTTTTCACTATCAGCTGTTCGCTTCGCATTAACATCTGGTCGAACATTAAAACCAATAACAATCGCATTAGATGCACTAGCTAAAATAATATCAGACTCAGTTATAGCACCTACTCCTGTATGTATGATATTTACTTTTACACCTTCGACATCGATTTTTTCTAGTGAACCACGCATCGCTTCCACAGAACCTTGAACGTCAGCCTTTATGATTACATTGATTTCTTTAATTTCACCTTGCTGGATTTTATTAAATAAATCATCTAAGCTAACCCTACTCGTTTCAGAACGTTCTGCTTCACGCTGTTTTATCGCACGAGCTTCACCGACAGACCGAGCTGTTTTTTCATCTTTAAATACTAAAAATTGATCCCCTGCTTGTGGAACATCACTAAGACCAGTAATCTCCACAGGAAATGAAGGTCCAGCAGTTTTTACACGACGTCCGATATCATTCACCATCGCTCGTACGCGACCAAACGTATTACCAACAACGATTGGGTCTCCTACATGTAGGGTTCCAGATTGAACAAGTAGTGTCGCTACTGCCCCACGACCTTTGTCAAGTTCTGCTTCGACAACTGTCCCGCTTGCATAAGCCTTAGGGTTTGCTTTATATTCTTCTACTTCTGACACTAGTAAAATCATTTCTAACAGCTCATCTATGCCTTCGCCCTTCAAAGCTGATACTGAAACGAAAATCGTATCTCCACCCCAAGCTTCAGAAACTAAGCCATGTTCAGTTAACTCTTGCATCACGCGGTCTGGATTTGCCCCTTCTTTATCCATCTTATTAACTGCAACGATAATTGGAACTTCAGCTGCTTTAGCATGATTAATAGCCTCAACAGTTTGTGGCATAACACCATCATCTGCAGCAACAACTAAAATTGTAATATCTGTTACTTGTGCACCTCTTGCTCTCATTGTCGTAAATGCAGCATGACCAGGTGTGTCTAAAAATGTAATTTTCTTCCCATTCACTTCAACCTGGTAAGCGCCGATATGCTGAGTAATTCCTCCAGCCTCACCTGCAGTTACTTTCGTATGACGAATTGAATCGAGTAATGTTGTTTTACCATGGTCAACATGACCCATAATTGTCACAACTGGCGGTCTTTCTCGAAGATCTTTTGGATCATCTGCTTGTTCATATCTTTCGAAATCAGTAGTTTCCAAAATGATTTCTTCTTCAACTTCAACTCCATAATCCCCGGCAATTAATTCAATAGAATCTTTATCTAATTCCTGATTAATGGTAGCCATTACACCTAGGAACATTAATTTTTTAATAATTTCTGATGGCTCTTTATGAAGTTTTTTTGCTAACTCTCCTACCGTAATTGAACCAGAGAATGTAATTTTTGAAGGTAGTGGTTTCATAGTTTCTTGTTTTACTTCCACTTGTGGTTTTTGATTATTGTTTTGGTTTTTATTCTTGTTACGTTTTTTGTCATTTTTCTTTTGATGGGCATTTCCTGCTCCACCTTGATTGTTCCTTTGAGCCGGCTTTTGTTGCGCATTATTTTTCTTAGCTACGTTAGTCTTTGGAGCTGTTTGTGCAGGTTTTTGTTTTTCCTGCATTGGTGCATTTTTAGGTGTTCCTTCTAGTTGCTTCATCGTTTCTTCTGTAATGACTGACATATGGTTAGTTACCTCAACGTTCATCGCTTTTAATTTCTCAATAATTTCTTTACTTGATAAGTTTTTTTCTTTTGCATATTCATATACTCGCATCTTCCTCATTTGCTTTCCTCCCTTGTGAACATCACCTGTTCATCCGCATTTCAAAAGCTTTATTTATAAAAGTGAAAGGAGCTTTAGAGCAAATCCCTTGTCAATAACACCAACAACAACTCTTTCGTGTTTTCCAATTGCTGAACCAAGTACTTGGCGGTCAGCTACAAATTTCAAAGTAACATTATAGTATTTACACTTATCTTGTAGCTTTTTTTTAGTCAACTGCGAGGCATCATCTGCTACTATTACAAGATATACGTTGTTTTTACGAATATCTTTAATAACAAGTTCTTCCCCTGTAACAAGCTTTCTAGCTCTAGCAGCAAGACCTAGCAAAGAAAACCATTGCGGCTGCTTCATTAAAAGTCTCCTTTAGATCGTTCTTTAATCAGCTGATCATAAATGTCTGCACTTACTTTAACATTTAAGTGCCTAGAAAAAACATCTTTCTTTTTTGCCTCAAGAAAACATTCTTGACTGTTGCTAATATAAGCGCCTCTTCCAGACTTTTTCCCAGTAGAATCAATCACTACTGCACCTTCAGGAGTACGCACAACACGGACCAACTCTTGTTTCGGCTTCATTTCATTTGTAACTACACATTTTCGAAGTGGAACTTTTCGCTTTTTCATACTGGCTCCTACTCCTTTATTGTTCTAGTTCATCATGTCCTTCTTCAGTAAGGATATGATCATCATTTACAGTTTCTTCTTCATAGGCTTCAACATTAGGGTCATATAAACCTAAATTTTCTGCTTCTGACTGACTCTTTATATCAATTTTCCAACCTGTTAATTTAGCAGCGAGTCTTGCGTTTTGTCCTCTTTTACCAATGGCAAGCGATAACTGATAGTCTGGTACGATCACTTGAGTCATCTTTTCATTTTCATCGACTTTTACTTGAACAACTTTTGCAGGACTTAAAGCGTTAGCTACATATTCGACTGGATCTTCGGACCAACGGACAATATCTATCTTTTCTCCTTTAAGCTCATTAACAATCGTTTGAACTCTCTGACCTTTCGGACCTACACATGAACCAACGGGATCAACCTCTGGATTTTCTGCATGGACGGAAATTTTTGAGCGATCTCCAGCTTCTCTAGCCACTGATTTCAATTCAACTGTACCATCAAAAATCTCAGGAACTTCTAATTCGAATAGACGTTTAAGTAAACCAGGGTGTGTCCTCGAAATTAAGATTTGTGGTCCTTTTGTCGTTTTTTCAACCTTTGTTATGTAGGCTTTAATACGATCGTTATGTTTATATGTTTCATTCGGCATTTGTTCACTTAACGGAAGTAATGCTTCCACTTTCCCTAAATCCACATAAATAAAACGACTATCTTGTCGTTGAACAATCCCCGTCATAATATCCTCTTCGCGATCAATAAAGTCGGAATAAATAATCCCTCTTTCTGCCTCACGAACTCGTTGGGTAACCACTTGTTTAGCAGTTTGAGCGGCAATACGACCAAAATCTTTAGGCGTTACTTCGATTTCAACAATATCATCAACTACATATTGCGGGTTAATGGCTTTTGCTGCGTCCTCAGAAATTTCCAACCTTGAATCGAAAACCTCTTCTACGACTTGCTTTCTCGCAAAAACGCGAATACTGCCATTCTCACGGTTAATATCAACTCTCACATTTTGGGCTTGATTAAAGTTACGTTTATACCCAGATATTAAAGCTGCCTCAATAGCTTCAATAATAATTTCCTTGCTAATTCCTTTTTCTTTTTCTAACGTCGTTAGTGCATCCATAAAGTCACTATTCATGGATCTTTTCTCCCCCTTTCAATTTAGAAAAGCGAAAGCATTTGCTTATAAACCTTCCATCCATTTACCGGTTAAATAAAACTTTGCCTTCTTTACTTAATTTTAAAAAACAACAGCTAATCTTGCACTTGCTACTTTTTCGTATGGAATAGTAACTTCAATCGTTCTAGTTTTTTGCTTTGTCGCTATTGTCAAATTCTGACCATCAAAAGCGACCAACTTTCCTTCAAAAGCTTTTTCACCTTGAATTGGTTCATATGTAGTCACATAAATATTTTTACCTATCGCTTTTTCTACATCTTTTTCTTTTTTCAATGGGCGCTCAGCCCCTGGTGATGAAACTTCTAAATAATAAGCTTGCGGGATTGGGTCGTTCTCATCTAAAAGTTCGCTCAACCGTTCACTTACTGTACCACAATCTTCAATATCTACCCCTGCATCAGAATCAATGAATACACGAAGAAACCAGTTTTTTCCTTCTTTCTTAAACTCAACGTCTACAAGTTCTAACTGCAATTCTGTTAAGATAGGCATCACTAGTTCTTCCACTACCGCAGTCACTTTCTTACTCACAAATATCCCTCCTTACTAGAAAAGCGGAACCGCCTTGACCAGCTTCGATAACATACATTAAGAATTTTTCACTTAATTATGAAGACTCTACACTAATCGAGAAATCACTTCTTAACTATAATATGCCCAATTTGAAACCTATCTATATAATTAAAAACTGAACGTATATCAAAGCATAAGCTTTTAATAGTAAAACGAAAGAGTGGGTTTCCCCACTCTTTTTGCACGCAACTATTCTAAGTATTACCTCAAAAATATAACATAATCCCTAAAATTATGCAAGTTAATCGCGTTTCTACTACCTTTTTCATTAAAACAATGACAGTTGATTCGAGTCTGGTAAGCCTTCGAGACAACCGTGCTCATCAAGGTTTTCTAAAACCGTTTTCGTTATTTTACTTCTTTGCTGTAAGTCCTCTTTCGATAAAAACTCACCAGACTCTCGAGCCTTTACAATGTTGATGGCGGCATTTGTACCAACACCAGTCATCGCATTAAAAGGAGGAATTAATGTATTTCCTTCAACGAGAAATTCTGTCGCACTTGAACGGTATAAATCAACCTTTTTAAATGAAAAGCCTCTTTCACACATTTCTAGGGCTAATTCTAACACGATAAGAACACTTTTTTCCTTTGGTGCGGCATCTAAACCTTTTTCATTGATTTCTTCAATTTTAGCACGGATCGATGCTGACCCACGGATCATCGTATTCAAGTCAAAATCATCGGCTCTAACCGTAAAGTATGCGGCATAAAATAAAATTGGATGGTGGACTTTAAAATAAGCAATTCTAACAGCCATTAGTACATATGCAGCCGCATGAGCTTTAGGGAACATATATTTAATTTTCAAACATGATCCAATATACCAATCAGGAACATTGTTTTTCTTCATTTCCTCAATCCACTCTTCACTTAAACCTTTTCCTTTTCGGACACTTTCCATAATCTTAAAAGCTAATGAGTGCTCAAGACCTTTATAAATTAAATAAACCATAATATCATCACGACAGCCGATTACATCTTTAAGCTCACACGTCCCATTATATATCAGTTCATTCGCATTGTTTAACCATACATCTGTCCCATGAGATAATCCAGAAATTTGGACGAGTTCACTAAAAGTTGACGGTTTCGTTTCCTCAAGCATTTGCCTAACAAACCTAGTTCCAAACTCAGGGATACCGTATGTGCCTGTTTTACACATAATTTGCTCTTCTGTAACTCCTAAAGCTTCCGTACCACTGAACAATTTAAACACTTCAGGATCATCTGTCGGAATGGTCTTCGGATCTATGCCACTTAAATCTTGCAGCATTCGAATAACGGTTGGATCATCGTGCCCTAAAATATCAAGCTTTAATATATTGTCGTGAATAGAGTGAAAATCAAAGTGTGTTGTTTTCCACTCCGCCTCTTTATCGTCCGCCGGGAATTGAATTGGGGTGAAATCGTATACTTCCATGTAATCAGGAACAACGATAATACCACCTGGATGCTGCCCAGTCGTTCTTTTCACACCGGTACAACCTGAGACGAGGCGATCAATTTCAGCACCTCTCATTTGAAAGTCGTTGTCATTTTGATAGCCTTTCACGTAACCATAAGCGGTCTTTTCGGCAACTGTTCCTATGGTTCCAGCTTTATATACATTATCAACGCCGAATAATTCTTTCGTATAATTATGCGCTCGAGATTGATAAGCTCCAGAAAAGTTAAGATCGATATCAGGTACTTTATCGCCTTTAAAGCCAAGGAACGTTTCAAACGGAATATCATGTCCGTCTTTCACATACTTTGTGCCACACTCCGTACAATCTTTATCAGGTAAGTCAAAGCCAGACCCTACTGACCCATCATCAAAGAAATGAGAATGATGGCAGTTTGGACATACATAATGCGGTGGTAGCGGGTTTACCTCTGTAATTTCAGTCAATGTAGCGACAAGCGATGAACCAACAGAACCACGCGACCCTACTAAATAGCCATCATCCAATGATTTTTTAACAAGTTTATGAGAGATTAAATAAATAACTGCAAACCCATGTCCGATAATACTTTTTAATTCTTTTTCGATTCTTGCTTCGACAATTTCTGGTATGGTTTCTCCATAAATACTTCTAGCCATATCATAACTCATCTTTCGGATTTCTTCATCGGCACCTTCAATTTTAGGTGTGTAAAGATCATCAGGAATCGGCTTTATTTCATCAATTTGATCAGAAATTTTTTGCGTATTGCTAACGACAATTTCCTTTGCCTTTTCTTCTCCTAAAAATTGAAAGCACTCCAACATTTCATCTGTTGTGCGAAAGTGAACTTGCGGTAAGGTTTGTTTATTTAACGGATTTGCCCCACCTTGGCTGGCAATCAAAATTTTTCGGTATATCCAATCATTTTTATTTAAATAATGAACATTCCCTGTCGCGAC
>SKSA01000219.1 GCA_007118195.1 Anaerobacillus sp.
GCTCGCACACCTGCGTTTGCTGGGATAAGATCAGTTTCAGTTACTTCAGGAATAAAACGCTGCAATTCCTTTACGAGTACTTTCTTACTCATTGAACGGACGATTTCTTTCAAACCTTCTTTCATATTTTTACTTGCAACGCGCCAAAACCCGGGGTATATTAACGTTTCAGAAAGATCACCAAAATGAATATCCGTTTTTTTGTATCCTTCTCTTTTTAATCCAAGAACAGCGTTAGGACCTATTAAAATTCGGCCATCAATCATACGTGTAAAATGAACACCTAAAAACGGAAAATCTGGGTTTGGGACAGGATAAATTAAGTTTTTACATAAATACCTTTTTTCTTCTTTCAGTTCAAAATACTCGCCTCGAAAAGGAACTATTTTCATGTCGGTTGCTAGTTTCGATTTGTAAGCGATACGGTCACATTGTAACCCACCACAATTGATGACCATTTTGGCCTTTACCTTATCTTTTGTTGTCATAATTTCAACCCCATCTGACAGGTCAGAAATTTCAGTTACTTTAGCTGATAATAGGATATCGCCGTCTCTCTGTTTAATGATACGAGCATACGTTTTCGCGACTTGTTTAAAGTTAACAATTCCGGTACTCGGCACATGTATTGCATCGCGTCCTTCGACATATGGTTCTATTTCTTTTAGTTCAGAAATAGTTAAGCGCCTTAACTCTAATCCATTTTCAATACCACGTTCGTACAACGCTTGTAAAAGAGGTAATTCATTCTGTTTTGTGGCAACAATCACTTTTCCACAGCGGTCATAGGCGATATCATGCTGCTCGCAAAAAGCAATGACTTCCTCGTTTCCTTTCTTTGCTAGTCGTGCCTTTAAGCTTCCCGGCTTATAATAAATTCCTGAATGAATTACGCCACTATTATGACCGGTTTGGTGCATTGCTACGTCTTTTTCCTTTTCGATGACAATAATTTTGTAATCTGGAAAACTTTCTTGTAGTGCCATTCCTGTCGATAAACCAACTATACCAGCCCCAATGATTGCAATGTCGTACATGTTTCTCCTCCTTTTTAACCTGTATATGTATGTTATTAAAGGAATTACATTATAAAACTTGGAGTTACAACCCAAATTCTATCCACAAATATTATTTATACGTTTAGAAAAAACGACTAGGTTTATAAAATCCAGTCATTATTTCTATCATTTAATTATAACACTGTAGACTAAAACAAATATTAGTAATTTAACATAATTAGATTATCAAAATTCATATATATTGTGTAAAATCAGCCTGAATTTGTTGATTTTTTTGAGGCATATAAACTTTATCCAGTTTTAACTATCTTCTGCTCTAATTTATTTGTAGAAAAACGATTAAGTAAATATCCAGAACACGAAGCTAATAATTGTTGAATGAGCATACATGAAATAACTGGTATTGATACTTGCGGAGGAAAAAATGTTATAGCTATAACAGCTCCTGCGCTAATATTTCTCATACCACTATTAAATGTTACTGCAACAAGATCTTCATATTCCCACCGGAAAATAAACTTAGACACTAACCATCCAATCAAATAACCCACAGCAGCTAAAAATAGAACTGTGACAATTATTGCGATCAATTTCCAACTAATATCTGCTAAATAAGGGGCTACAGCTGCACTATTGATGGCTACGACTAATCCAAGACCTATTTTGGTAAAAGGAGCTAACTTTGGACTTAATGATTGTTTCACCTTCCCTTTTGTGATTTGGTTCATTAACATCCCGACAATTGAAGGAACTACAATCATCCAAAATAACCCACTCATCATCTCCCATTGATCAATTTGAACATTTGATCCAACTAACAATTGTAGACTATACGTAATAATTAACGGAGATAACATCGTATTTAGTAAAATAATAGACAGAGTCAAAGCCATATTCCCCTTATAAATCGATACCCATATAAGACTAATGATCCCCGTTGGAATGACGAATGATAAAACGAGCCCTGTAACTGTATAAGGATCACCTCGAAAAAATAAATTTCCGACTCCAAGTGCAATTAAAGGCATTACGACATGAAGAATAAAAAAGCAAACAAAAATTGGCTTTGGATGAAGAAATACTCGTTTCAAATCATAAAAATTAGCGTTTATGCTACCAGAAAAAGTCATAAACGCAAAAAACCACGGAACTAAATAGGTAAACGGCAATAACCACGCAGTCAGAAGAACACCAATGACTACACTCATTGGTGTAAGCACGGGCATAACTTTCTCTAAAATTCTATTCATACGATTTAACATAGTATTTACAAACCTTCTTTAGAAATTATTTTTATTTTCACGCTCTCTTTAAATGTCAAGGATATAATAATAGTTAAAACATGAATAAAGTTCCTACCTAATCAATAACCGGAATCGTTAACAATGATAATATCGTTGTTAATACAGTTACTGAAACTGCAGAATACTCATCTCTAGTGTACCGAGCAAATAAAATCGTCGCAATCGAGGTTGGGACAAAAGTGTCTGACACCACGCGGATCCTACTAAATATAGACGTAAAAATTTATCATATGTCTATATTCGGTGTCTAGCGGTGTCTGAC
>SKSA01000148.1 GCA_007118195.1 Anaerobacillus sp.
ACTCAACACTCTTCACTCAACATTGAAGAAGGAGGAGTTTTTACGTGAGTTTTTATTATGAGTATGAAAAGCTAAAGGAGTTACCTTTAGAGCAATATTTTCAAAGCTATACAGCATCAGATGTAAAGAGGGTATTAAGTAAGAGGCGCATGAGCTCTGAAGATCTGCTTATCCTTTTATCTCCTGCAGCTGAAAACTTTTTAGAAGAAATGGCGCAAAGATCACATGAATTAACGGTTCAGCATTTTGGGAAAACCATTACTTTGTTTAATCCAATTTATATTGCTGACCATTGTGTTAATCTATGTACTTATTGTAGCTTTAGTGTAACGAATCAATTTGAGCGTAAAAAGCTTTCAATGGAAGAAATCGAAGAAGAAGCCAAATTATTATCGGAACAAGGGTTAAAACATATTTTAGTGCTAACGGGAGAATCGAAAATTCACACCCCTGTTTCCTATATTGCTGATGCTGTTCGTGTTTTAAAGAAATATTTCTCGTCGGTGGCAATTGAGATTAATCCACTTGATACGGATGAATATAAGCAACTTGTAGATGCTGGTATCGATGGCCTTACGGTATATCAAGAAGTATACAATGAGGATATGTATAAATCGATCCACGTAAAAGGACCGAAGCGTGACTATCGTTACCGTATGGATACGCCAGAGCGTGGCTGTGAGGCGGGGATCCGACAAATTAATATCGGTGCGCTTTTAGGACTAGAAGATTGGCGTAAAGAAGCCTTTTTTACAGCGATGCATGCGCAATATTTACAATCTAAATATTTAGATGCAGAAATTAGTCTTTCATTGCCGCGGATGCGTCCACATATCGGGGAGTTCCAACCACCAACGATTGTGGAAGACCGTCATCTCGTTCAGGCGATTACCGCATTTCGATTGTTCTTGCCTAGATCAGGTATTACTTTATCGACAAGAGAACCTCAAGAATTACGTGACAACCTGATTTATTTAGGTGTGACAAAAATGTCTGCAGGTGCAAGTACTGAGGTTGGTGGGTATTCTCAATGTGATACAGGGCAAGCTCAATTTGATATCTCTGATGAACGGTCTTTACAAGAGATTCAAAAGATGATCAAAGAGAAAGGTTACCAGCCTGTACTGAAGGATTGGGAGATTATAGTATAGAGAAACAGTAATTCACATTAGAAACTAGCGAACGCCTTGAGAGGTGTTCGCTGTCTTTTTTTATGGATTACTCTGCGCAAAGCTTGCATAGATATACTCACACGAAGGAGCTTGGCAGAACATCTGCTTGTTGCGACAAGGCGGACGTTCTTTGCTTTTCTTATGAACTATATATAAAAACGCTTAGAGAATTAGTGAACTCTAAGCATTTTTTAGTGTGGTACGATTATTCAGTTATCTGATTGTTATTGTGTGTGGCGCCTATATTTTCCATTTTGCCCCAAAATTATTTAATCTTCCTTCTTACTAGTTGCTTTCGGTTTTAGCGTTAAATACCTAATTCCGATCATAAAGTCGTAAGCGGCGATGGCCATTAATGCAATGGTGAATAGGTCCCATGTGCCAGAGCGGTTGCTTTGGTGGATCGCTAAGTAAACAAAACTAAAGCCCATAAAAAAATAAATATAACCCCAAAAACGTGGTGATTTCATTTAAAAAAGTCCTCCAATAAATCCTTGCATTTCCTCTAAGTTTCTTTGTAGTTCTAAAAGTTTGTCTCCAAAAACAACTTGGACGATCATGACGAAGCTATTTAATGCTACGTGCGCGATAATTGGCACGATAATTCTTTTTGTTTTTACATAAAGGAATGCAAAGACAACCCCCATAAATGTATAGACGAGTAAATGTTCAAAATCTAAATGTACAGCTGCAAAAATGACAGAACTAACGATAGCGGCGATCCAGAAGTTGAAACGTTTATATAGACTTCCAAAAATAATCATTCGGAAAATAATTTCTTCTAAAATAGGACCGATTACTGCTACTACTAAAATTAAAAGAGGAGTAGCTTTCGCTAATTCAACGATCATTTCTGTATTTTCAGATCCAGGCTCGATACCAAACACACTGATCTCGATAAGAACCGCAACATATTGGGCGGCGAATGCCATGAAAATCCCGGTGATCCCCCACAAAATAGCCTGACTCCTCGTACTGCGGTCACGAGTTAAGTGGCGGTCTGTCATATCTTGTCTTAACAGAAGTAAAATTATGATGAAACCGATAGAAAAACTAAATAAAGTCCAAATACCTGGGATTTGCTTTTCGTCCATTCCCATGAGCATTAAGATCGGGATGCCGATAATCGCTGATAATTGCATTAAAATATAAGTTAGTAAGACTAACCAGTATCTTTTTGTCAAAATCAAAAACTCCTTTTTGAAATTTATAATTGTAAGAGTTCGCTTGAGAAACTCGGTTGGTAAATATTTTTACATAATAAACGCTCATGACGGGCACCTTCACCATCTTAGTATGTAAAAGTCAGGTATTCCATTTCCAACAAACTAACTTTTATAATTTTAACACAAAACTCTTTAACTTATGGATAAAAAAGCATTTTAAAAATGTTAAAACGACTCTGTAT
>SKSA01000215.1 GCA_007118195.1 Anaerobacillus sp.
CTCAAGACTCAAAACTCAAAACTGAAAAAAGAAGGTGTTATCTTGAGTTATTTATTCCCAACGTATAATAAATGGCCAGTGAAAGTAAAAGAAGCCAGTGGCACTACGATTGTTGATGACCAAGGGAAAAAATATTTAGATTTTGTTGCTGGGATTGCAGTTTGTAACTTAGGTCATTGTCACCCAACAGTTAACGAAGCAATTAAAAACCAATTAAATAAAGTGAGTCACGTTTCGAACCTTTTTCACATTGAAGGCCAAGAAGAGGTAGCAAGTCTTTTAGTCTCACACTCTAGTGGCGATGCTGTATTTTTTTGTAATAGTGGAACTGAAGCGAATGAAGCAGCTATTAAACTCGTAAGGAAGGCAACAGGGAAAAAGAAGATTATTACTTTTTATCAGTCTTTCCATGGGAGGACGCTAGGGAGCCTTTCAGCTACAGGACAAGAGAAAATACATGAAGGTTTTACACCTTTATTACAAGGTTTTACGTATCTACCATATAATAATTCGGAAGCATTAACTGAAGCTGTCGACAGTGATGTAGCTGCAATTTTCCTCGAAGTTATTCAAGGAGAAGGTGGCGTTCATGAAGCAACTGACGAATTCATTGAAACAATTAATTATTTGAAAGAGAAGTACAACTTGTTAGTGGTGGTTGATGAAGTACAGACTGGGATTGGTAGAACCGGCAAGGCATTTGGCTACCAGCATTATAACTTATCACCTGATATTATTACAGTTGCCAAAGGATTAGGAAATGGTTTTCCTGTCGGAGGCTTAATAGGGAAGCAACATCTTATTGAAGCTTTTGGACCAGGAAGTCATGGTTCGACATTTGGAGGTAATCCTTTAGCGATGGCAGCCGCGTATTCAACGGTAGATACTATTTTTCAAGAAAGTTTTTTAAAAGATGTTGAAGAAAAAAGCGGTTATTTCATTGAAAATTTAAAGGATGCATTAGAAACTAGTAAGGTTGTAAAACAAATACGAGGAAAAGGATTAATGATCGGAATTGAGTGTCACCAAGATGTAAGTTCATTCATATCCTCATTAAGAGAAAAAGGTTTATTAGTCCTGAATGCAGGATCTAATGTATTAAGACTCTTGCCTCCATTAACGGTTACTTATGAGGAGATAGATCAAGCTTTAACGATGCTTAAAAATGAGTTAATGTAAGTAATTTTTTTTAAAGCTAATTGAATAAAAATTCAATATTAATAATTATTATTCGTTCATATATTTTAAGAAAGTATATTTTTGAACTTAGAAAATGGTGAGTAAGTAGCTTACGATTTTTTAAAGAGGAGGAATACATGTGAAAGGTTATTTAGTTTTATCGACTGGGGAGATTTTTGAAGGGGAATTATTAGGTAGTAAAGAGGAAGTATACGGTGAAGTTGTATTTTTTACAGGGATGTCAGGTTACGAAGAGGTAATGACAGATCCGTCATTTAAAGGCCAAATCGTCGTTTTCACATATCCGCTAATCGGTAATTACGGTATCAATGGGATTGATCAAGAGAGTGTTGCTCCTCAAGCTTCAGCGTTAATTATGCAAGGTTGTAGAAATGAAGGATTTCATTATGAATCGGTAGATTCTTTAAAGGATTATGCAGAAAAAACGTCGCTTCCTATTCTTGTTGGTGTAGATACGAGAGCAGTTGTAAAACGAATTAGAGAGTTAGGTGATATGGGAGCCATTATCACTACTAATATAGATTCAGTCGATTTTTCCACTAAGCCAGTCATTGGGACTAGAAATCTTGTTGAAGCAGTATCAACAACTAAAATCGAGACCTTTGGTAAGGGGGATTATCATGTTGTAATGATTGATTTTGGCTATAAAAAATCGATCTTAACATCTCTTTTAGCATTAGATTGTAAAGTAACGGTTGTACCGTATAATACGGACGTAAATACGATTGCCGAATTAAATCCAGATGGATTATTTTTATCTAACGGTCCAGGAAATCCAAAAAAACTTACTCATCTGCTTGGCCAAATTAAGAAGTTAGCGACGACGTACCCGACGATGGGGATTTGTTTAGGCCATCAATTATTAGCTCTTGCTTTTGGTGGAGATACTGAAAAGCTTCGATTCGGACATAGAGGAGCTAATCAACCAGTACAAGATTTATTAACGAAAAAAGTGTATATAACGTCTCAAAACCATAGTTATGTAGTGAAAGATGGTAGTTTAGCTCAAACTGGATTTTCAACCCGTTACATCAATATAAATGATCAATCAATCGAAGGGATGTCACATCTTCACTATCCGATCACTTCGGTACAATTTCACCCAGAGGCACATCCAGGTCCATCTGATTCTGAAGAGATATTTCAGAACTTTTTAACTGATATGAGTAGCAAGAGGAGAGAGAAAATTTATGCCTAAACGTCAAGATATAAAGAAAATTTTAGTGATTGGCTCAGGACCGATCGTTATCGGGCAAGCTGCTGAGTTTGATTATGCAGGAACGCAAGCTTGTCTCGCTTTAAAGGAGGAGGGTTGTAAAGTAATCCTCATTAACAATAATCCTGCCACGGTTATGACCGATAAGGCATGTGCTGATGTCGTTTATTTTGAACCGTTGACAGTAGAAAGTGTCGAAAAAGTCATTCAAAAAGAGTCACCTGATGGAATTTTAGCAACTTTAGGTGGGCAGACAGGATTGAATTTAGCGTTATCGCTTCATAAACAAGGTATATTCGAAAAGTACGGTGTCCCGCTACTTGGAACTCCTATTGAATCGATTATGAAAGGCGAAGACCGTGAGGAGTTTCGGGCTTTGATGCACGAATTAGAGGAGCCGGTACCAGAAAGTGAGATTGTTGAAACCATTGATTCAGCCGTTGAATTTGCTGAAAAAGTCGGTTACCCAATAATTATTCGTCCTGCTTATACGTTAGGAGGAGCCGGTGGAGGTATTGTTGGCGATTTAGAGTCGCTCAAAAAAATTGTCAAAGGTGGATTAAATGCAAGTCCGATTAATCAATGTTTGATCGAAAAAAGTATTGCTGGTTTTAAAGAAATTGAATATGAGGTTATGAGAGACGCGAATGATACTTGTATTACTGTATGTAATATGGAAAACATTGATCCGGTTGGTATTCATACAGGTGATTCAATTGTAGTCGCTCCGTCTCAAACGTTAACAGACGTTGAATACCAAATGCTACGTTCTGTTTCGGTTAAAATTATTCGAGCGTTAGGAATTGTTGGTGGATGTAATATACAGTTTGCACTTGATCCGTATAGTAAAAATTATTATTTGATTGAAGTGAATCCCCGTGTGAGTAGATCTAGTGCGTTAGCATCGAAAGCAACTGGTTACCCAATTGCACGAATTGCCGCAAAATTAAGTCTTGGTTATCATTTACATGAGCTACAAAATCCAGTAACTAGGCATACGTACGCAAGTTTCGAGCCTGCTTTAGATTATTGTGTCGTCAAGTTTCCACGTTGGCCATTCGATAAATTCCCTCAAGCAAATCGCAAGCTTGGTACACAGATGAAGGCGACTGGTGAAGTAATGGCGATTGAAAGAAATTTAGAATCGGCTTTTCAAAAGGCTGTCCGATCTTTAGACATTAAAGGTATTTTAGGACTTGAAATGGAAAGAGTTCAAAAGTTTTCTTTAATACAGCTATGGGAAAGTGTCAATGAGGCTGATGATCTGCGCTTTTTTGCTATTTTAGAATTATTACGTCGTAACGTAACGATAGATGAGATACATGAAGCGACGCAAATCAATTATTTTTATTTGAAAAGTTGGAAGTTTTTAATTGATATGGAGTGTGAAGTTAAGCAACTTTCTTTGTCAACTGTATCAAAAGAGAAGCTTGAGCAGCTTAAAGTTAGCGGCTTTTCTGATGAATGGTTAGCAAGTGTTTGGAAAGTAACGTTAGATGAAATCCGTAAAAAACGTCATGAGTTTAATATAGTGCCTTCTTATAAAATGGTTGATACTTGTGCGGCCGAATTCGTAGCTAAAACAGCTTATTATTACTCTAGCTGGAATGGCGAACAAGATGTTGATACAGAAAGTAGTAAGAAAAAAATTATTATAATCGGTTCTGGACCAATTCGAATCGGTCAAGGAATTGAATTTGATTATTGCTCAGTGCATGGAGTTCTAGCTTTAAAGAATGAAAACTATGAAGCGATTTTAATAAATAATAATCCTGAAACTGTTAGTACAGATTATGAGATTGCTGACCGACTTTATTTTGAACCGATAACAACGGAAGATGTACTAAACATTATTGAACTAGAAAAGCCAGACGGAGTGATCGTTCAGCTAGGTGGACAAACGGCTATTTCATTAGTGAAAAGCTTAGAAGAAGCTGGTGTTCCGTTACTCGGAACGAACCATCATACGATAGATAAACTGGAAGATCGAGATCTTTTTTACCAGTTTATGAAGGAGGTAAATGTTCCTCATATTCCGGGAGTGACAGCTTATGATGAGATTGGTTTATTGACAATGGCTGATAAAATTGGATATCCAGTATTGATCAGACCGTCCTATGTCATCGGTGGTCAAGGAATGATGACTTTCTATGATCGTGAAGAAATGGTTGAATATATTAACAATGGTTTCAATCAAGTCAAGTTTCCTATTTTACTTGATGCCTACTATCCGGGTACAGAGTTAGAGGTCGATGCTTTAACGGATGGAGAAGATATAGTTATTCCAGGAATGTTTGAGCATATTGAAAAGGCCGGTGTTCATTCAGGAGATAGCATTTCGGTTATTCCGCCAATTAATATTAAAACAGCTCATAAAGAAACGATTATTGATTATACAAAGCGAATAGCTAAAGGGATGGATTTTAAAGGAGTCTTTAATATTCAATTTGTGTTATACAAAGAAGAGGTTTTTGTCCTTGAAGTAAATCCGCGGGCTTCGAGAACGGTTCCTATACTGAGTAAAGTAACAGGAATGAATATGATTGCCTTAACGACTAAGCTTCTTTTGAACGAAAAACTAAAAGACCTGGTTGATACTGTAGGTTATCAATTAGAACCGTCGTATTACACTGTAAAGGCTCCTGTATTTTCACATTCTAAGTTGCCAGACCTTGATCCTAAATTAGAAGCAGAAATGAAATCAACCGGGGAGTTAATTTCAATTAGTCATAATATTGACGAAGCTTTTTATAAGGCATTCGTATGGGGGGAACGTGATATCCCAGAACTGTTCAAGAAAAAAGGAAGTATTTATTGCGAAGTAGACGAGACGGAAAAGGCATTATTTGTTCCGTTAAAAGAAAAATTAGAAGAGTTACAGTATGAAGTGATCGAAGCCGATACAGTTTCTTTTCAACATTGGGTAGAAGACGAGAATGGCGTTTGTTATTTAAGTATAAATTGTAATGATTCACAATCGAAGTGGAACAGAAAAGAAGCATTAAAGAATCGTAAACCGGTGATCACAGAGCTATCAACGTTCGCTCGTATCGTAACAAGTTTGAATTCAGTAGAAAATAATGTACAAAGTATTGACTATTGGCTAGGTAACTATGAAAAGGATAAACGAAATTTGAAGCAAACCATTTAAATAAACGTTAAAAAGGATGTGATATTCTTGACAGCATCATCTGTATCAGAGTCAGGATTAAATTTTAAAAAATATAAAGGGATGAATTTTCTTACACTATTAGACTATTCATCTGAACAAATAAATGAGCTACTAGATTTCTCGATACTTTTAAAGAAGTATCAAAAAGAAGGGGTTCCGCACACTTTTTTAGCAGGGAAAACGTTAGCGATGATATTTGAAAAGTCTTCTACAAGAACACGAGTTTCTTTTGAAGTAGGAATGACTCAATTAGGAGGGTCAGCTTTATTTTTAAGCTCTAAAGATTCTCAACTAGGAAGAGGAGAGCCGATTTCAGATACCGCTCAAGTATTATCAAGATATGTCGATGGAATTATGATTCGAACTCACGGACATGAAATCATTGAGGAACTAGCTAAACATTCGACGGTCCCTGTAGTAAATGCATTAACTGATGAATTTCACCCTTGTCAAGCTTTAGCGGATATTATGACCATTTATGAAGTAAAAGGGACATTTAAAGACGTAAAAACTGTGTATGTTGGGGATGGGAACAATGTAGCTCACTCATTATTAATCGCTTGTGCAAAAGTAGGCATGGATGTTGCGATTGCAACACCTAAAGGTTATGAACCAAAGCAGTGGATAGTTAATGAAATTGAAGCTATTTGTCAAGAAAATGGAGCAACATTCCAATTAACCAATGATCCAGTTGAGGCAGTGAATGGGGCTGATGTTTTATATACAGATGTATGGACGAGTATGGGGTACGAAGAAGAGACTGTGCACCGATTAGAGGTCTTCAAACCTTTTCAAGTGAATAAAACGTTAGTGCAATATGCAAAAGACGACTATATGTTTCTTCATTGTTTACCAGCCCATCGAGAAGAAGAAGTAACAGCGGATATTATCGATGGACCACATTCATATATATTTGATCAAGCAGAAAATCGCTTACACGTACAAAAGGCAATACTAGCTGCGTTAATGAGTAA
This sequence comes from Anaerobacillus sp., assembly GCA_007118195.1. Taxonomy (GTDB): domain Bacteria; phylum Bacillota; class Bacilli; order Bacillales; family Anaerobacillaceae; genus Anaerobacillus. The sequence goes on from SKSA01000215.1 coordinate 6,563, forward strand.
TTAAGTAAGTGAATTTCTTAATACGGAATAAATAAGCACATTAAGCTGCATCTAGTTAAGATTGGGTTAACTAGATGCAGTATCTTAGTGTTTAATCAGCGCTATGAATTTCATTAAAGTAGTTGAAAATACAGTTCACAAAGTATTCATAAATTTTAAATGGGGGTTTGTGATGTTAGTCACAGAAATGTATTCATACAATGGCTAAAATAAAATATGCAAGAAACAGTTTAACAAGACGTGAGGACGCTAAAATACTTATTTTAATATTCGCCCAAAATATGAAATAAGTTCATTCATCGCTCTTAATAAACTGACATACTAAAGAAAATAAGTAGATAGAAAAGATTGGTTAACCAATCAAATGTTGCCAAATAACAATGTTATTATGGACCCAAAACCAAATAACATGTAAATGCATGAAATGATTCTTTTGTTCATTTGACCCCCAAAACTTATGGACATAAACAAGCAAAACTATCAAAGATGATTTTGATAGTTTTTTTCTTTCTCTTTTAGTTTTGATATTCTTTTAACAATTCCATGTCGTGAATGATTAAGTATCCCTGCTTTTTAGTCACTATTTGTTGTTGTTTTAATTGATTCATAAGTCTTGTAACACTCTCTCTAGTTGCCCCAAAAAAGCTTCCTAAATCTTCGTGAGTAAGTTTTAGTTTAATGGTTATACCGTCATCAGTTGCTGTTCCATATTCTTCAGCTAAGCGGATTAGTGTTGCAGCTAATGCACCAAACTTACCATATAAAGCAACATCTCTAAGTGTTGTTTGTGAAATAATAAGTCTTTCAGATAACGTTCTAAACATTGAAATAGATAATTGAGGGTGCTGTAATAAAAACGCTTCTAGTTCTTCATTTTTAATAAATGAAACATTTCCACTTTCAATACACGTAGCTGTTGCTGGGTAAGTGCTTCCTTTTTTACAAAAAAGAGCCACTTCTGCAAACATTTCTCCCTGTTTTCGAATGCTTAAAACAATTTCTTTACCATCTGGTGTACTTTTACTAATTTTCACTTTACCTTCGTTGACAAAATAAATGGATTCAGCTTGATCGTATTCCCTAAAAATGACTTCTCCTTTTGTTGTTTTAATCGTTTGAATGATCGCGGCCAACTGTTTTCTTTGCTCGGCTGGTAATACAGAAAAGATAGGAATGTTATTAATGAAACTTGTAGTAGACATTTACACTCAGCCCCTTTATAGAAATTCACATATTTTGAATCATTAATCACTTTCTTTTATAAATTTATTTAGTAAAATAATATTGGAATAATATGTTTATTTATTCCGTTCGTTTAAAATGCCAACTAGTTTTTTTACATACAAAACCGTCATGGCGGCATGCCTGCCGCCACCAACTAATATGGAAAAGGCGATTAATCTCTTTCGCTGCGCTGTAAAGCTACTGACCGCGGGTCACACCTTGTGGTACTTCCTTGGCAGTTCTCCGTGCAGCTTTGCGACGAGTAACCGCAGGAGCACTTCGTTCCGACTTTAGAGGCTTGCTCAAGAGAGTTAATCGCCTTTTTTCATACAAAACCGTATGACGCAGCAACGTCATCAACTAGCTTATAATAAAGTATACTTATTATATAAAATAACATAAAAATAATGTTATACAAATGACAAATTTCGCACATTAAGAAATACTCAAATAGAAGATGTCGTTAAATTTTGTCTATATTTTGTCATTTAATAAACTTTTCATTAGTTTAAAATTTCACTGTGATTTGCTTCACATTATTTGTGATTTAGTTTTGTTAAGATAAATTCAAATCCACTTGATTAAGGGGGGACGAATTGTGATCACATGTGAACTGAATCGGGTAGGTAGTGACGATCTTATAGTAGTTTCAGGTGGAACGAAGCCACACATAGGTGCTGTAGTAATAGCAAGTTATGAAGAGAACGAAGTTAAGGTTATTAGTTATGGGTTTCCGCATCATAAGGAAGAAGGTTTATTTATAGAATTAGCAAAAGTTTGGTGTAATACATTTCAACAAACAACGGTCATAACAGGTGGTATTCATATTGATAATGCAACAAAAGAGCAAATAGAAGAACTTGTTAATGAAACGTGGGAGAAATTTTTCCATTTAATGGCTGACCAAAAAGTTGTTAAAGTATAGTGAGTGTTAGGTAAAAGGTGAGTTAGTTTTAGGTAAATGTACATTTACTTAAAGTTAGCACACCTTTTTTCTGTTTACATAATTAAATTGTCGGTTGAGAAGGAACTCATGATTATTTTGTTACAAATTTGTGTAGTGTGTACCGTTGTGATTTATCTCACTGTGGTTCAATCTATTGTAGATTATGATGAAATCATATTATAGAACGGGGGAGATTTTATGGATCTACCATTCTTATCAATGAAACCAAAAGATTATGATGAAAATCCTTTCATTGTTATTTGGGAAGTAACAAGAGCATGCGCATTAAAGTGTTTGCATTGTCGAGCGGAAGCACAATATCAAGCTGACCCAAGACAACTTTCTTTTGAGGAAGGTAAAAAGTTAATAGATGAAATTGCTACGATGGACAATCCTTTATTTGTTTTTACTGGTGGCGATCCGTTAATGAGGCCTGATTTGTATGAATTGGCTAAATATGCGATTGAAGAAAAGAAACTTCCTGTTTCGATGACACCTAGTGCTACTCCGAAAGTGACAAAGCAAGCGATCGACCAAGCAAAAGAAGTAGGTTTGTCACGTTGGGCGTTTAGTTTGGATGGTTCAACCGCAGAAATTCATGATCATTTTAGAGGAACGCGTGGTTCTTATGATTTAACAATGAAAGGCATCGACTATTTGAAGGAATTAAACATTCCTATACAAATTAATACAACAGTATCAAGATATAATTTAGGTGATTTACCTGCAATGGCAGAGAAGGTAAAAGGAATGAATGCAGTTCTTTGGAGTTTGTTTTTCTTGATTCCAACGGGTAGAGGAATGGAACAAGATATGATTACCGCAGATGAACATGAAGAAGTAATGAAATGGTTATTTACTATACAGCAAGAAATGCCGTATGGGGTGAAGGCGACAGAAGCTCCTCACTATCGCCGTGTCGCCCTGCAAGAAAAGAAGAGGCTTAACTTAGGGAATGTCGAAGGGAATAAACGATTTGATACGTTAGGAAGAGCGCCAAAAGGTGTAAATGACGGAGATGGCTTTATTTTTATTAGTCATATAGGTGACGTTTATCCTAGTGGTTTTTTACCGGTGAAATGTGGAAATGTTCGTGAAACGCCACTCCCTGAAATTTATCGGGAAAGCCCAATATTAAAAGAATTAAGAAACAAACAGTTACTAAAAGGAAAATGTGGTGCATGTGAATTTAAAGAACTTTGTGGAGGATCAAGAGCTAGAGCTTATGCTTTAACAGGTGATTACTTAGAAAGTGACCC
>SKSA01000094.1 GCA_007118195.1 Anaerobacillus sp.
ACTACTCCATTACTTTCTCAGCAATTTCCGTGTTAACTAACTCTTCATATGGCACTTCCATTGGCAGCTCGCCCGCTTGCTCCATAATGATGTGTAGGTTTTCCCACGCTTCTTCCTTAATTCGTGGCGAAGTAGCGTATGATCCTTGAGATTTGTAATTTTCAACAACATTCTCAATGACTTCGATAGGTGTATCGCTAAAAAATGGTTGAATCGATTTTGCAATTTCTTCTGTTGAGCTCGACTCAACCCATTGTTGTGCTTTGTATAACGCTTTTGTGAAGCGTTCTAATATATCTCCATTTTTATCAATATAGCTTTGCTTTGCCATAAAACCAGTGTATGGAACAGTTCCGGATTCAACGCCAAACGATGCAACGATGTGGCCAATACCATCAAGTTCAAATTGTGTTGCTGTCGGCTCAAATAGTTGAACATATTCACCAGTACCTGAAGCAAAGGCGCTCGGAATATTACCAAAATCAATATTTTGAATTAAATTTAAGTCATTACGAGGATCAATACCGTGTTTTCGTAGTACATGCTCGCCAACCATTTGTGGCATGCCACCTGTTCGTTGTCCGAGAAATGTACTACCTTTTAACATATTCCAATCAAATTCATCGATAGGTTCTCTTGACACTAAAAATGTCCCATCAGTTTGTGTTAATGCGGCAAAGTTAATCGGTGGGTCATTGGCATCTTGGGCATAAACGTAAATAGATGTTTCTGCACCGACAAGCGCTACGTCGGCCCCATTAGCAAGAAGTGTCGTCATTGTTGTATCGCCACCCCAAGTCGTCGTTAAATCAATTTCAATTCCTTCTTCTTCAAAGAAACCTTCAGAAATTGCTACATATTGTGGAGCGTAAAAAATTGAACGTGTAACTTCTGCTAAACGCACTTTATCCATGTCGTCATTAGATGAACATCCCACTGATAGTAATGTTGTTATTAAAGCAACAAAGCTTAAAATTAAAATTTTTCGTAAGCCTTTCATTTGAATTCCTCCTGATGAACATTTTTATTTATAGCTATGATAATCTATGTTCATTCGCCTAGAAGTGTGTGTGAATACTTAGTGATATTAGAAAAAAAATGGGCTATTGAATGCTGGTGTAGGGGCTTAAACTTACCAAAAACACCCAAATAACAAAAAACACCGCTCTTCACAGTGGACAAAAACTGTCACTCTGTGAAGACGGTGTTTTTTTACATATTTATTAGAGCCTAATTCTACGATAGGTACGAGCCAAACTTATAGTTTAGGTCCTGCGTTACGAATATCGGCTGAAACTTTATCAAACTTTTTAAAGTTCTCTTGGAACTTTGTAGCTAGTTCCGTCGCTTTAACATCGTATGCAGCTTTATCCGTCCAAGTTTCTCTCGGTTGAAGTACTTCATCAGGTACTCCAGGGCATTGTGCTGGGATATTTAATCCGAATGTCGGATCAACGATCGTTTCAACTGAATTTAATTCACCTTCAAGAGCAGCTTGCACCATTGCTCGAGTGTAAGATAAATTCATTCGCTTTCCAACTCCGTACTCGCCACCAGACCAGCCAGTGTTTACTAAAAACACTTGTACTTCGTGTTGGTTAATCTTTTCACCTAACATTTCTGCATAACGGTAAGCAGGAAGTGGTAGGAATGGAGCACCAAAGCACGTTGAGAACGTTGCTTCTGGACTTGTTACGCCACGCTCAGTGCCTGCTAGTTTACTAGTATATCCAGAAAGGAAATGGTACATCGCTTGTTCTTTCGTTAATTTGCTGATTGGTGGTAAAACACCAAATGCATCAGCAGTTAAGAAAATAATTGTATTCGGATGTCCTGCTACACTTGGCATAACTGTATTTGGTATTAACTCTAGTGGGTATGCTGCGCGTGTATTTTCTGTTAATTGTGTGTCATCATAGTCAGGGTTACGATTTTCATCTAAAATTACATTTTCTAGTACAGAACCAAAACGGATCGCATTGAAAATTTGTGGCTCTTTTTCTTCGGTAAGATTGATACACTTAGCATAACAACCGCCTTCGATGTTAAATACGCCTGTATGGGACCAACCGTGCTCGTCATCACCAATTAAATGACGCTCTGGGTCAGCGGATAGAGTTGTTTTTCCTGTTCCAGAAAGACCGAAAAATAAAGCGACGTCTCCTTCGTTACCTACGTTTGCAGAACAGTGCATTGATAAAACGTTTTGTTCAGGTAACAAGTAGTTCATAATCGAGAAAATAGATTTTTTAATTTCTCCAGCATATTCAGTTCCACCAATTAAAACGACACGCTTTTCTAATGAAATGATAATAAAAGTTTCAGATTTTGTTCCATCGACATTCGGGTTAGCTTTAAAGCCTGGAGCTGAAATTACCGTAAATTTTGCTTCATGAGTTTTTAACTCTTCATTTGTTGGGCGAATAAATAGTTGCCGAGCAAATAAGTTATGCCAAGCATACTCATTAACTACTCGAATTGGCAGTTGATAGTTTTTATCTGCACCAGCGAAATTTTTAGAAACAAAAATTTGATCTTTTGTCTTTAAATATGAAAGAACTTTTTTATAAAGGTTTTCAAATACTTCTTTACTAATTGGTTGGTTGACATTCCCCCAATTAACTTTATCTATAACAGATTTTTCCTCTACAATATATTTATCTTTAGGTGATCTTCCCGTATATTTTCCAGTTGTTGCGCGAAGGGCTCCAGTCGAAGTTAACATCCCTTCTTTTCTTTCGAGAGATTGTTCTACTAGTTGAGATACTGATAAATCATGACACACATTTTCACCTTTTAATACATTGTCTAACTCTGTTTCATAGCTAAGTGTACTCATTTCGCACCCAAACCCTTCCTTAATTAGTATTATTTTTTTCTTTTTGCTTAATTTGTATATAAATTTGATCTTTGATATGAAATAGTATAACACATTCGTATTATTAGTCTATACTAATACAGAAATTTTTGGAACAAAATTTGTTAATTTTTTTTGAAGTTATTTTAGAAAAATTATTTACGTAGAGGATTGTCAACTGATAAAAGTTGACAATAATAGGCACTTGCGATATGATATGTCCCGAACGGATACTCTTATCCCGAGTCGGTGGAGGGACAGGCCCGAGGAAACCCGGCAACCAACACTTATAGTAGAAGCGTAAATATACTTGCTTCACGTTTTATATAGTGAAAAGGTGCTAACCTGCTGCAAGACAATTGTCTTGATCGATAAGAGGCGAAAGGCGGATTAATTTAAAGACCTTTTCCTCGTATTTGGAAAAGGTCTTTTTATACTTCCTGTCAGCTACTATTTACGGGTAGACAATGGGAAAAATGAGTACCGTATCAAAGAAGTGCATATCCTAAGTAGGATAAAGGAGGTACAAAGAATGACAGAAAAGAAAACTCGTCGTTTATTTACATCTGAAAGTGTAACTGAGGGCCATCCAGATAAAATTTGTGACCAAATTTCGGATTCAATTCTTGATGCAATTTTAACTAATGACCCTAATGCTCGTGTGGCTTGTGAAACTTCAGTAACGACAGGATTAGTATTAGTAGCGGGTGAAATTACGACATCTACATATGTTGATATCCCAAAAATTGTTCGCGAAACCATTCGCGATATTGGCTATACTCGTGCAAAATACGGCTTTGATTCTGAAACTTGTGCAGTGCTAACATCAATTGATGAGCAGTCAGCAGATATTGCTCAAGGTGTAGACCAAGCGCTTGAAGCTAGAGAAGGCCAAATGACAGATGCTGAAATTGAAGCAATTGGTGCTGGTGACCAAGGTTTAATGTTTGGTTATGCAAATAATGAAACTGCGGAATTAATGCCATTACCAATTTCACTTGCTCATAAATTGGCGCGTCGTTTGACAGAGGTCCGTAAAGAAGAAATTCTTCCGTACTTAAGACCAGATGGTAAAACGCAAGTAACCGTCGAGTATGATGAAAATGGTAAGCCTGTGCGTGTTGATACAATTGTTATTTCAACACAACATCACCCAGAAGTTTCATTAGAGCAAATTCAACGTAATTTAAAAGAGTATGTGATTAAGCCAGTTGTTCCTGCTCATTTAATTGATGAAGAAACCAAATACTTTATTAATCCAACAGGTCGTTTCGTTATTGGTGGACCTCAAGGGGATGCAGGACTCACTGGTCGTAAAATTATCGTTGATACGTATGGTGGGTATGCTCGCCATGGTGGAGGAGCTTTCTCTGGAAAGGATGCTACAAAAGTGGACCGCTCTGCAGCGTATGCAGCTCGTTACGTGGCCAAAAATATCGTAGCGGCAGGTCTTGCAGATCGTTGTGAAGTTCAGTTTGCTTATGCAATTGGCGTAGCCCAACCAGTATCGATTTCAATTGATACTTTCAAAACAGGGAAGGTGACAGAAGAAGTGTTAGTAGAGGTCGTTCGTAATAACTTTGACTTACGCCCAGCAGGCATCATTAAGATGCTTAACCTTCGTCGTCCGATCTATAAACAAACGGCTGCATATGGTCACTTTGGAAGAACAGATATTGAACTTCCGTGGGAAATGACAGATAAAGCAGAAGTATTAAAAGAGCAAGCTTTAAATTATTAATTTTCATTAAAATAAGTTCGAAAAGAAGTTGCTATTATGGCAGCTTCTTTTTATTTTTACATGAATCTCCTTTTCGCCCTCGAAAGTAGTCGATAAATATTTTTTATCATTGTTCTATTTCTCCAAATGGTTATCGTTGTACAATTTCACACCTGAAAAAAATGTCAATTAATGATGTCTACTAATTTTAAGAGGTTTACCCATCTATTCCAATTTCCGTAAAGGGTATACAATAAACAAAAGTTTGTAAAATATAGTTTTCAATCTACATAACCGACATGGTGTCCTTAATACGCCACCATCTAGTATGTAAATGTCGGTCGACATCAGTGAAGGTATGAATAAGTAATTCATGTTATTAACATATATTTTTTTACAGGTCTAAATGATAGAAAGATGTATAAAAATGAAATAGAAGGGTTGTTTAGTAGAATATACGGTTTATGTAAGGAGGATTTTGATGAAAAGAAGAAAAGAGTGTGTTGCAATGCTTCTTGCAGGTGGTGAAGGGAAAAGGCTACAACTGCTAACTAAAAATTTAGCTAAGCCTGCGGTTTATTTTGGAGGGAAATACAGAATCATCGACTTCCCCCTAAGCAATTGTACGAACTCAGGAATCGATACAGTTGGAGTACTTACCCAATATCAACCGCTTATTTTGAACAGCTACATCGGTATTGGTTCAGCGTGGAGTTTAGATCGTAAGCATGGTGGAGTAAGTGTTTTACCACCATTCCAAGCACAAGAAGGTGGAGATTGGTATAAAGGTACTGCGGATGCCATCTATCAAAATGTAAACTTTATTGAACAATATAATCCTAAATATGTGCTTGTTTTATCGGGAGATCATATTTATAAAATGGATTATGCCAAAATGCTTCATTTTCATAAAGAAAAAGAGGCGGATGTGACGATATCTGTGATTGAAGTACCGTGGGAAGAAGCTAGCCGTTTTGGTATTTTAAACACGACAGAAGATTTATGCATTCATACTTTTGATGAGAAACCTGAAAATCCGCAAAGTAATTTAGCTTCAATGGGAATTTATATCTTTAATTGGGATTTATTAAAAAGATATTTAACGGAAGATGCGTCAAATTTACGGTCAAGCCATGATTTTGGAAAAGATGTATTACCGAAACTTTTAGACGACGGAAAACGTCTTTTTGCCTATCAATTCGATGGTTATTGGAAAGATGTGGGGACAGTTGAGAGCTTATGGGAAGCAAATATGGATTTATTGGATGATGCCCCTCAGTTTAACTTAAACGATTCAAATTGGCGTATGTATTCTGTGAACCCAAACCAACCCCCACAATATATCTCGCAAAAGGCAACTGTAAATCGTGCCCTCATTAATGAAGGGTGCTTAGTTGACGGTAGTATTGACCATTCCATACTATTTTTTGGTGTGCATGTCGGAGAAGGAAGCCGAATTAGTGACTCGGTGATTATGCCGAATGTGAAAATCGGAAAAAACGTTATTATCGAAAAAGCGATTATTGGTGAAAACACAGTGATTGAGGACGGCGCGGTCGTTCGTGCTAAAGAAGGTCAGAAAATTACCTTGATTGGTGAAAATAGCCATATATTTGCTAGTGTTGTAGTAAATAACTAATTCATAACAATTTTTAGTCGGGTATTTTTAGAGTTTACTAGATTTAGCAATAAAAGAAGCCATGTGGATTGAAAAACGGTGCTATTTAACAGGAGGATAAGTTAGATGGAAATTATGGGAGTCATTAATTTAGATAATGAACAAGATTTCTTAAATGAATTAACATACTTTCGCTGTGGTGCTGCTGTTCCATTCGGAGGAAGATATCGTCTGATAGATTTTGTCATCTCTAATATGACCAATACTGGATTTATTGACATCGCTGTTTTCACTCGGAGAAAATATCGCTCATTAATGGATCATCTTGGAAAAGGGAAGTCATGGGATTTAGATACGAAATATGGTGGTCTGTTTATTTTGCCACCTGATTGGAATGACCCTACGGATATTTCTAAAGGTGATTTACAACATTTTCATAACAACCTCGACTTTTTTCACCGTGGTAAAGCTGAATATGTACTTATTTCAGGAAGCCAACACGTATGTGGGGTCAATTATCAAGAAGTATTTGACCATCATCAAAAAACAGAGGCAGACATAACACTTATTTATAAAAAAGTAGATATACTAGAACCGGAGCATAAGCAATGTCAAAAGTTGGCTGTTACCGAAGAAGGACGTGTCGTTGAAGTAACCAATGAAGAATATAATAACAATGTTTATATGAACATGTATCTTATTAGTAAAAAGTTGTTACTACAACTCGTTGAACATGGTATTGCTCATGGAGCAACGCATTTGTTTAACAATTGTATTACTAGTGAACTTAAAAATATAAACGTTCAAGCATTTGAATACAAAGGAGTACATTGTGTTATTAATTCTGTACAAAGTTATTATAAAAATAATTTAAAGTTACTTAACCCAGATTTTTATCGAGATTTGTTCTTTAATGAACAAACCATTAATACGAAAGTGAAAAATGAGCCACCAGCTAGATATTCAGAAGGTTCTCACGTGTCTAATTCATTAGTCGGAAATGGATGCATTATAGAAGGAACGGTTGAAAATAGTATTTTATTCCGTGGTGTCAAAGTCCATAAAAATGCAATTGTGAAAAATTGTATCATTATGCAACGATGTAATATTAGCGAAAATGCAATATTGGAAAATGTCATTCTTGATAAAGAAGTTTCATTAACAGAAGGGAAAAGGTTAATCGGTAATGAGCAAATGCCATTTGTAATTCCGAAGCGACGAGTTATATAAAGTTGGTTAGTTGGTTTGTTAGTTAGTTGGAAAGTTGGAAAGTTTGAAGGGATGGTCTGACTTTTCATGGTGACGAAGCATCGTCATGAGGTTTTGTATTAAAAAAGAACGAGTGATTTCCTGAACGAGCCTCTAAAATCCGCTAGAAGTTTACAGCGAAGAGAAGGAAATTGCTCGTTCTTTTACATAATAGATGGTGACGGAATATCGTCATGAGCGTTTTGTATGAAAATAAAATGACGGTCGACTTTTCCGAACAAGCCTCTAAAGCCGGAACGGATTTACAGCGCAGTGAGGGAAATCGACCGTCATTTTTTCATATTATATGGTGAAGGTGCATCGTCATATAATCGCCGACTAGTTGGCTAGATTATCGGTTATTTTTTTTTATTTCTTTATAATACTGTCCTTTTTCTACGTATCCTAGGCGAATTCGCGCCATATCCTTTAAATCTGCTTCAGTGAGCTCACGTACTACTTTCGCAGGACGACCGAAAGCTAAGCTATTAGGGGGAATTTTTTTTCCCTGGGGAACAAGACTACCCGCACCTATAAAAGCACCTTCCCCTATTTCTGCCCCGTCTAAAACAATCGAGCCCATACCGATTAATGCCCCTTTTTTAATGGCACAACTATGTAATAAAACTTGATGCCCTACTGTTACATCATCCTCAAGAATAAGTGGGTATTGTGGACTTTGGTGTAACGTGCAATTGTCTTGAACATTGACACGATCACCGATGATCGTTGCTGACACATCTCCTCGGATCACAGTATTGAACCAAATACTTGAGTATTCACCGATTTTCACATCTCCGGTTATCGTTACAAAATCAGCGATAAATGCAGTATCCGCAATAATTGGATTTTTTTCTTTGTAAGGATAGATCATAATTGAATCACCTCGTTAACAATGTTATTTTTAAAAGAAAGAACCTAAAATGTCGGTGCTCCGCGCCTAGCTTCTCGAGCGTTTCGGCCCATCAAGATTTGCCTATTCTAGAAGTAGCTCAAAGAGGAGGAAAAACGTTGCTGGCCCTCCAACGCTTTTCGAAGCTGACCAAGGAGTTTGCGCTTTTCTTTAGTTTATCAAAGATTAAACGCTTTCGGTACTACATATGTATATAGAAATGAGTTCTAAGGAGGAGGTTAAAATGAAAGTTTGGGAGAGTGAAGAGGCGAAAGGTGTTTTTGTCATTGTGCATGGGGCAAATGAATATCACGGGCGTTATGAGTGGTTAGTAAAAAAACTTACCACAGTTGGTTACCACGTAGTGATGGGAGATTTACCAGGACAAGGGGAGAACCCGAAATATAAGGGACATGTAGATTCCTTTTTAGAATATATTACAACGATTGAACAGTGGTATGAAAGAGCGAAACACTATAATTTACCGATATTTCTTTTAGGGCACAGTATGGGGGGCCTTGCGGTGATTCAAACAATGTTAAAAAGAGATTTAACGGTTGATGCGGTTATTTTATCTTCACCATGCTTAGGACTCGTTAATCCACCATCAAAATTGAAACACTTTGGGGCATCGTTATTAAATAAAGTGACACCGAAGTTCCGACTTCCAACAGATTTAGCACCAGGAACGCGGTGTAAGGAAATGTTAAAACGTGATGAGGATGACCCTCATATAGTCAAAAAAGTTTCAGTCCGTTGGTATTATGAGCTAAGTAATGCTATGGAAGATAGTCATAACGAAGTTAAAAATTTTCCTAATGTTCCACTACTAGTATTACAAGGCGGTGAAGATTTAATTGTTGATAAAGAAATGGTTACAAGGTGGTTTAATCAATTGGTCATAAGTGAAAAGTATTATAAAGAATGGCCAGGTCTTTATCATGAGGTATTTAATGAGCCTGAAAAGGAAAGAGTGTTTCATGTGGCGAAATCCTTTGCCCAAATGCATGTAAATTAGCTACAAAATATAGCTTTTCTTTATACTTTAAGAAAGCAATAGCTGTTAAAGGAAAAGTAGAGAAAAAGTAGCTTTATATAACTTAGGAGGACATAAACCGTTGAGTAGTATTCCAAAACAGCCATGGTCGATGATGGCGAAAATTTATAAAGAAGTATTACCTCGCGTCCACCATTATTTAAATGGCTGGAAAGAAAAAGCAAGTAGCATTCCAAATAAGGAGCTTAGAAAACAAGCATTAGCAAGTATCGAGACGAAGACGTTCCATTGTGAGGGCGGGAGCATCTATGGGCTTTTGGCAGGGGCAGATATTAACAAAGTCATTCGTTTTATCGTTGCTTACCAAACGATTAGTGACTATTTAGATAATTTGTGTGATCGGAGCACTTCGCTTGATCCTACTGATTTTCGTGCGCTTCACGATTCGATGCTTCATGCCTTAACTCCGGGTGCTCCTCTTGAAAACTATTATAAATATCGTGATGAACAAGACGATGGTGGCTATTTACACGAACTAGTGACTACTTGTCAAGAAGTGCTTACGACGTTACCGAATTATGATCAGATCCATAATGAGAATATTGAGTTAGCTC
>SKSA01000101.1 GCA_007118195.1 Anaerobacillus sp.
AACTTTAAATCAGCATTACGATAATTACCAATCAAATCAATGATTACGCAATGTTCCTTGCCTTCGGAAAGCCTTAATCCTCGACCTACTTGCTGTGTGAAAATAGTTAATGATTCAGTAGGGCGAACAAATAATAATGTATCCAAAGGAGGAATATCAGTTCCTTCATTGAACAAATCAACTGTAAAAATAATATCAATTTCAGCCATTGATAATTTTTCAATTGCTTCTTTCCGATTCATTCCATCTGCTAATGAATGAAGTTCCACTGCCTTCACGCCTTTGTTTCTGAAAAAACGACATAAAAAAGATGCTTGCTTAATCGAAGAGCAAAATGCCAATGTCCTGGTTTGTTTATGCTTATTCCAGGCACCATATATTTTTTCTGCTACGTCTTCTCTTAATTGAGCTTCCAAAAGCTCTTCCTGCAAATATCGGGAACCTAACCATGTGATTTTAGAATAGTCAGTATCATCATAAACCCCATAATAATGAAATGGAGCAAGCCAACCAATTTGAATCGCTTCTATAAAATGCATTTGGAATGCAACGTTACCTTCGCAAATCGAAAAGACATCTTTGCCATCTAATCTGTCCGGCGTAGCAGTTATGCCTAATAAAAAATCCGGATTAAAATAATCAAGAACTCTTGTATATGAATTGGCTGCCGCATGATGGAATTCATCAATGATGATCAAATCAAATTCTTTTTGATCAAATACCTCCAGCTGCGCGTCACTTGATAGAGTAAAGATCGAAGCAAAAATTATATCCGCATCAGGTTCTTTTATTTTGCCATTCAGGATTCCACTGCTAGATTCGGGCATTACTTGTTTGAATGATTCCCGCGCCTGAAATAAAATTTCTTCTCGATGCGCAATAAACAAAATCCTCTTATAATGTCTCGCGAAAAAGGCAGCTAAATATGTTTTTCCTAATCCAGTGGCCATGACAATCATCGCCTTGTCATACCCTTCTTCCACTGTTACAGACAATGATTCGAGGGCATCAATTTGTGGACCACGAGGCTGAATAACCGAATCGTAGTTTTCCGGTGGATCAGCTATAACCGGTTCATATTGACGATCGTCTGATAACATTAAGCTTTTTTCATCTTCCTCTGTCCACCATCGTATATAACTCGGTATGGATTGTCGTTTTTCATTATAAGTGTTCTGATATTTATGTAAGGTTTGCTCATTTAATGGGACCGTTTGGTCATCGTAAAATAAACGCAGAAATTCCTCTCTTGCCTCATCGATTGTCTCAGATGCCACACCTTTTGATACACCGATGTTCCACTCGATACCTTGAGTTAGTGCGGACAGCGACAAATTAGAAGAACCAACATATAAATATCCATCATTCTTACTTTCCAGTAAATATGCTTTTGGGTGAAAAGATTTCCCCTCACTTCTCCAAAGACGAATTTCAATACGCTCATCTATCTGCATTAACATTCTTAGTGCTTCCGGCTGAGTAACGTAAAGATAATCTCCGGTACATATTTTTATATCTGCCCCACGTTCAGCCGCCTTTTTCAGTGCGGGTGTTAACAATTTAACACCCGTTCTCATAGAAAATGAAACAAGAATATAAACAGTGGAGGCTTTATCTATCTTAGTCGTGATTTCTTCTATGAGCTGCTTTGTAATCAATTTTACTTCTCTCATACAGCTTCCCCCTCCATTACTATCTATATCTCCATTTACTTACATTTAAATTCCGCTAAATTAATATCAATCTGCTGACTTATAACGTTCAAGCCTCTTTTTTAATTACCGTATTTAACCAATATTCATTTTCTCTACCTGGTCTTACATCTGAAGTTAAGACTATTTCTACAATCTTGAGTCCTTCAAAAGTATCCAATAGCTGCTTTAAACGTTCCTCAGTCATGTTTGTGAAATACCTTCCTTTTCTCTCCCCTTCAAAATCTCCATACTTAAATGATGCGTACAAATACCCTTTAGGTTTCAGTGCTTCCTCGATTCTTTCAAATACGGATGGCAGTTCATTCATAGGAACGTGTAATAAAGATGCACAAGCCCATACTGCATCGAATTTATTGTGCTCATCCAGTTCGTCAAATGTTATACATTTTACTTCTTGGCCAATGTATTCGCTAGCAACTTTACAAAGTTCGGACGATCCATCTAATGCTGTAACTTTGAATCCTTTTTCAATAAATGCTTTACTATCCCTGCCTGCTCCACAACCTAAATCCAAAATATGAGCGCCAGGACATAAGTATTTTAGAAGTATTTGTCTCTGTTCATCAAAGTTAACTGAAATTGTATCATCGATAAATGATTTGAAATTATGGTTGTAGTAATAAATTGTGTTTATTTGTTTTTTCATTTTCGACTCTCCTATGAGATATAAATTGCAACAATAAAACAATTCAATGAATTGCATCGTTCTCTTTCATCTAATTTTACTATCCTCTCAAATACTCCCTCAACCCTTCATCCACACAGTACACATAACAACCCTTCATTCCTCTTGTCATCAGCGTCTTATACGTATTTCTGACAAGCCGGTCCAAATCATCAAT
>SKSA01000212.1 GCA_007118195.1 Anaerobacillus sp.
TCATACGAGCAATCGCTAACCTTTGACGCTCACCACCAGATAAAGATAGTCCTTTTTCAATCAAAACATCATCTAAAGATAGCTGAGACAACGAAACATCTCGTAGGACATTGATTAATTCCTCTTCCGTTGCATTTGGCTTTGCTAATAAAAGATTGGCGCGAACTGTATCATTAAAAAAATGATTTTCTTGCGAGACGACAGCAAATAAACTTCTTGCTTCTTCCTCCGAAAACGTGCGTAAACAGTGATCCCCTAACAAAATCTGCCCTTTATAATCTTTATAATATTTTAGTAATAAATTGAATAGACTACTTTTACCTGAACCACTCGCTCCGACAATTGCCACTTTCTTTTTTTCATTAACTTGAAAGTTGATATTTTTCAACGCCTTACGCTCAACATTTGGATAAGCAAAGTTTACGTTTTGAAACGTAATTTTGACTGGTTGATCGGTTGGAACTCCTAATGAAACATTCTCTATATCGCACGGCTTCACTTTTTGATGTGTAATATGAAAAAGTCGCTTTGAAGCTACTCTACTTTCTTCCAAATGCCCTGGAATAGCAGCCATTGGTGTCGCAGATTCAAACACTGTTAACGTTATTAACACGATCATCGCTAACAACACACCGTCAAGCGCTCCCTGTTCAACATAAATGACTCCGACAAGTAGTACACCCCACGCCGTCACGTATGCTACCAATAAACTTAAACTTTCACCTCTCCCAGCAAGAATTCCATCTTTTTCTTGCTCGTGAATTAACTCATCTGAAACTTTCTCAATTGCGCCTTTTTTATCGCGCAAACGAAGATTCGTTTTTAAATCTGTAAAACCAAACAAATACTCAGTAATCTCTACTGATAGTTGCGAACGTTTTTGTCGCAAATTAAAGCCAATATTTTCAGTTAAATACGTAAAAACGATCGGTAAAGCAAAACCGACGATAAGAAAACCTACCAATAAAACGACTGCCATCGCTACTGAAAATGTATAAATGATAATCCCTGTCGTAATAAACACAACAACCATCACAAGTGGTGGATAAAACACTCGTAAAAAGAAAAATTGTAGCTTCTCAACATCCGCAACTACTCTCGATAGTAAATCACCACTTCGATAAGAGGAAAATAGTGCCGGAGCTAACGGTTCAATTTTGTCATAAAAATACACTCGTAATCTTCCTAAAATTGAAAATGTAGCTTTATGTGAAAAATAGCGTTCTGCATAGCGACTGGCAGCACGTGAGAGTCCAAAAAAGCGTACAAAAATAATCGTTAACGTCAATGTATAAAGGGGTGGGTGTAACGCAGCCTGAGATATTAAGTAACCTCCTGTACCTAATAGCCCGACCGATGAAATGGCCGCGATAAATCCGAGTAAAATGGAGAGCATGATTAACTTTTTTTCTGCAAGCATCACTTTAACTAGTTGTAGTAACTCCTTCATTTAACCTTCACCTCGATATACGGAAACAATTCTTTCGTACAATGGAGAAGTTTCAAGTAGCTGTTCGTGAGTTCCAATGCCTACGACTTCCCCTTCTGACAAAACGACGATTTGATCTGAATGTACGATGGTTTGAAGACGATGCGCAACCGTTAAAACAGTCGCATTTTCACATAACTTTTCTATCGCTTCTTTAAGAAAATATTCGGTTTCTAAATCAAGTCCTGCTGTTGGTTCATCTAAAATAACAACCGATGCTTTCTTTAAAAAAGCTCGTGCCACTGCAATTCGTTGTTTCTCTCCACCAGAAAGACCTTGTCCAGCCTCACCGACATACGTATCGTAGCCTTTTGGTAACTCTTGAACAAATCGATCGACACCAGCAAGTTTCATCGCTACATGAACCTCTGCATCTGTTGCTTTGCGATTACTGATGTTAATGTTCTCTTTAATTGTTCCAGAAAATATGTATGGCTCTTGAGATACGTATGCGACATTTGCCAACCAATGATCTTCTTCGAGTTCCGTTAATGGAATATCATTAACAACGATCTTACCGTCACTAGGTGGTAGCATTCCTAGTAATAGCTTTA
Source organism: Anaerobacillus sp. (assembly GCA_007118195.1). Classification (GTDB taxonomy): domain Bacteria; phylum Bacillota; class Bacilli; order Bacillales; family Anaerobacillaceae; genus Anaerobacillus. Next base: position 2,044 of record SKSA01000212.1, read on the forward strand.
ATAGTGTTGTCTTTCCAGAACCACTTTTCCCAACAAAAGCCACCCGTTGTCGTTCGTTCATCGTTAGATTAATATTTTTTAACACTTGTTGATTTTCATTATATTGAAATGAAACGTTTTCCAATTTTATATTTCGCTTTGTTGTATCATTCAATTTTTTACAACCCCACACCGGTCGCGTTTCTTCTTTATCTAGTACTTCCCAAATGGTTTCGGCGGCTGAAATGCTATTTTTACCTGAGTGAAAGCTACTTCCTAAGTTTTTCAGCGGCATATAAAGTTCCGGGGCTAACAGTAAGACGAAAAACGCCGTATGAAACGTTAAATGCTCGTAAACTAATCGCAAACCAACTTCGACTGCGATCATTGCAGTAGCTATGGTTGCTAATATCTCTAACATTAATGCTGATAAAAAAGCAATTTTCAATACTGCCATCGTCGAATCCCGAAAATGGTTACTCATATCGACGATTTTTGCTCTTTGACGTTTACTTTGACCAAATACTTTCAA
>SKSA01000221.1 GCA_007118195.1 Anaerobacillus sp.
ATTACTCTACTATACTAGCAATTGTGAGAGGGAAAACAATCACCTATCACAAAATAATAAGCTCAATTATAGGGAGGCAGTTATTAGTGAATGTAAAAAAGGTGTTCTTATTTCTAGTGATGGCAATTTTTATGGTAGTCGCTGCAGCATGTGGCTCAAATGAGGAAGCTTCAAACAATGAAACAAATCAAGAAGCTTCTACAACTGAATTACCAGCTGGATTTCTAGATATTCGTGGTTCTGATACGATGGTGAACTTAGGTCAAGCCCTTGCAGAAGTTTACATGGACAATGCCAACGAAAATGCAAACCTTGCAGTAACTGGTGGGGGATCAGGAACTGGTATTGCAGCGATGATTAATAATAATGTAGATATCGCCCAGTCATCACGTGCGATGAAGCAAGAAGAGTTAGATGATGCAGAAGCGAACGGTGCTACAGCTCATGAGTTTATTATCGGTCAAGATGGATTAGCGGTTGCCATTCATAACGACAACCCAGTTACACAGTTAACAATGGACGAAATTAAAGATGTTTTCACAGGAAAAATTACAAGCTGGGCGGACTTAGGTTGGGCAGAAGGTGGCGACATCACGGTTTACTCTCGTCAATCGAACTCAGGTACGTACGTTTACTTTAACGAAAATGTTATGGATGGAGAAGACTTCGGAGCTGGAACAATGTTTATGCCAGGATCTTCAGCAATTCGTGAAGCAGTTTCTCAAGAAGTAAATGCTATTGGTTATATCGGTATTGGTTATATCGATGGAATTAACGCAGTGGATGTTGCTCTTGACGAAAACAGCGATTACTATACTCCGTTTGAAGAATCTAACGTTAACGAAGGTTTATATCCAATCGCACGTCCACTATTCTTCTATGTAAATGGTACACCAGAAGGATTACACTTAGACTACTTAAATTGGGTATTAAAGTCAGAAGATGCACGTCAAGTATTACGTGATACAGGTTTCTATCAAATTGGTTCAACCTATCAAGAGCAAAACAAAACTGTATACACTGAGTTAGGCTTGGATTGGTAAAGAGATTGCAGCTCTGGAATTGCTCTTTAACGGGGTAATTCCAAGTTGCTTATAAAAAAATAAAAGAAGAAATAGGGCTAGTTTGATTATGTAGTAATGGAGGGAACAAAGTGTCAATTCTTGCCGAGAAGCATAAAGAAGATGAACAGCAACTAGAACAACTAAAAACAATTACAAAAGAAAAACTAACGCAAAAGTCTTTCAAAGCGAATTTTGTTGATTATGTTGTAGAAAAAGCATTTTTTATATTCGGTCTAATAGCGGTCTTTATTTTATGTTTACTATTATATTTTTTAATTCGCGAAGGTTCTTTTGCATTGAGAGAAGTAGGTTTAATGGAATATTTAACGACAACTAGGTGGTATCCTTCCTCACCTCAAGGAGCAGGCTACGGTGCGCTACCGTTTATTATTAGTTCTTTTATGGTTACAGTCGGTGCTTTACTAATAGCGATACCTTGGGGAATATTCACCGCCATCTTTATTTCTGAAATTGCACCGAAAAGAGTTCGAGAGATTTTAAAACCTGCGGTTGAAATTTTAGCGATTTTTCCTTCAGTTGTATTAGGTTTTATTGCATTAGTTGTTTTATCACCGATCGTCGCTAGTGTTTTTAATTTATCGAACGGTCTTACGGCGTTAACAGCGTCATTGATTTTATCAGTAATGGCATTACCAACCATCATTTCAATTTCTGAGGATTCAATTAAAAGTATTCCGAAAGACTATCGTGAGGCAGCGTATGCGTTAGGTGCTTCACGATGGGAAACCATCAAAATGGTGACTGTACCAGCAGCGAAATCAGGGATTGTTGCAGGTGTTATGCTTGGCTTCGGCCGAGCAGTAGGTGAAACAATGACGGTATTAATGGCAGCAGGTAATGCGATAGATATGCCACTAAAAGAGTTTTTCGGAATTGTGGTTCCCAATTTTTTAACGTCAGTTCGTACGTTAACCGCAAATATTGCCATTGAAGGGTCAGACGTTGCTTGGGGAAGCTTACATTATAGTTCATTATTCGTTACTGCAATCATCTTATTTATCATTACGTTCGTCGTCAACTTAATAGCCGATTTATTAATTTCGAGACAGAGGAGGAAGGTAGGCAATGAATAAAAAAACAACAGAAAAGATTTGGTTTACAATTTGTGGTTTCTTTGCTTTTTTAACGATTGCTGCTTTGGGCTTCCTTCTTTTTTCAATTATTAAAGAAGGTGCACACGTGTTAAGTTGGTCATTTATTACAGAGCCTCCAAGAAAAAATATGACAGAGGGCGGAATTTGGCCAGCATTAGTTGGGACGTTTTATGTGGCATCATTAACGATTTTGATTTCAGTACCAGTCGGGATTGGAGCAGCGATTTACTTAAACGAATATGCCAAACAAGGTCCGGTTGTACGAGTCATTCGTTTAAGTATTCGTAACTTAGCAGGAGTACCTTCCATTGTTTATGGTTTGTTTGGTTTAGCTATTTTTGCAGCTATGTTAAAACTTGGAACGAGTCTAAT
>SKSA01000365.1 GCA_007118195.1 Anaerobacillus sp.
TTCCAACTGTCCAACTAACTTAAAAAATAAACTCATCTGGGTCAGGCCCCAACCTTTTATTTTTATTTAAAGCATCGATTTTTTTGATATCTTCTTTTGAAAGCTGAAAATCAAAAATATCAGCGTTTTCGTAGATACGGCTTTTCGTTACAGATTTCGGAATCGTGACCACTCCATTTTGTAAATCCCAACGTAAAATGATTTGAGCCGCGGTTTTGTTGTATTTATTTGCAAGCTCGACAATCGTAGGCGTCGTAAAAATATTACCTCTCGTTAATGGACTCCATGCTTCTAGTTGAACCGATTCCTGCTTGCAGTAGGCATGCAGTTCTTTTTGGGTTAGTTCAGGATGATACTCTACTTGGTTTACCATCGGCTTGACGTCGCAATCGCTAATCAAATCTTTTAAATGGTGGATTTGAAAATTACTAACACCAATCGCGCGAACGGATCCATCATTATATAGTTTTTCTAACGCTCGCCATGTTTCTTTATATTTATCTTTTCCAGGCCAATGAATGAGATATAGATCAATGTAGTTAAGACCAAGTTTTTTTCTACTTTCTTCAAAAGCCTTTAACGTTTTTTCAAAACCTTGATCTTCATTCCATACTTTTGTTGTTATAAAAATCTCTTCACGTGGTACCGTACTGTTTTTTACAGCTTTACCGACCCCTCCTTCATTTTTGTAAAAAGAAGCGGTGTCGATACTACGATAGCCCGCTTCTAGTGCATGATCGATGGCATTTTCGATTTCTTTTCCTTCTTGGCTTTTATAAACACCGAGGCCAAGCCAAGGCATTTTGACACCGTTATGTAAAACCGCATAATCATGAATACTCTTCAAAATAAAACCTCCTTAGTTCTATGAAGCTTTTTAATTTCCCAGTTAATCTCTGTTTGGCCTACAGATTCAAGAAATTTGTTGGCCTTTGAAAATGGTCGACTTCCGAAAAAGCCACGATTAGCAGAAAAAGGGCTCGGATGTACCGATTCAATAATATAATGGTGATCATTAGTAATTAGCTGTTTTTTCTGCCCAGCATTTCGCCCCCATAAAATAAAAACGATAGGCTTATTTCTCTTATTTAACAACGAGATTACCTGGTCTGTGAACGATTCCCACCCGATTCCTTTGTGCGAATTAGGAGTGCTTTCTTTTACTGTGAGAACCGTATTTAATAGAAGAACACCTTGCTCTGCCCAAGCTTCAAGGCAACCGTGGTTAGGGATGGGATAACGTAAATCATCTCGTAGTTCTTTAAATATATTTTTTAAACTAGGTGGTATTTTAACCTCCTGATTTACAGAAAAGCTTAAACCATGCGCTTGTCCCTTCCCATGGTATGGGTCTTGACCTAGAATAACTACTTTTGTTTCTTCATAAGAAGTGAAGTGAAGTGCATTAAAAATATCGTTTTTATTTGGGAAAATGGTGTCGTTTGCGTATTGTTCTGTCAAAAAATTTTTCAGCTGCAAAAAATATGCTTTTTCATATTCCCCTTGGAGCAATTCGCTCCAGTCATTGGTTACGTTAACATTCATTTGCTTTTACCCTCGCGTTTTTCTAATAGCTATTTATTCTTATTCTATTGAACTGTTTTCTATGTTTCAATAATAAAGTGATATAAAAAAGAAAACCAACATAAAGTCAGTTTCCCACATGTAATAAGATTTATCCTTTTGAGAGGCAAAAAGCCTTGTTATCTCTTTGCGAGCTTAATTTTTGATGACTGAGTCCCCTAATTTTTGTTCAAGCCATAGTTGAATTTCTGGGTTTTCTTTAAAAGAAACAACGAGTGGACGATAACATGCTCCAATTTCAAAAAGTTCGTATTTTTTCCCGACTTTCGCAATGCAAAAATTTTCAAATGGAGTTTCAAACACTTGATCAGCATTTCTGCCATCTACATGATAATAGCCATGGATTAAAGCAATATCAATATCTTCAGCCTGCCAATTGTAAGATTCTGTTTTTAGTTGTTTAAAAACATTGTCCATTCCATTGTCGTTATTTAAAGAAGGAAGTATGCCCATCGTCTGTAAAATTGATGTGATCGGTTTATGCTGTTCCATTAAGAAACCACTCCTCATTTTTATTAGATACATTTATGCCTGCTTGTCAAAAATAATGAATTTTGAAAAAAATGGAGTACGTTACAAAAGTATAATTTATTATATACTTTAACCAATTAATAACATTAAAATTCTTAAATAAAAATTTCTTGTTCAGTAGTTAACAATCTTATTAAACTCATTTTACTCCTCGTATTCTTTCGTTTAAAGAGCTGAAAGTGGTAATTTTTTGAATTATTTATTACAACTTTATGGCTATATACAAAAAGGGCTGTCCCATAAGTGTCTGACACCATGTAGAACTTACTAAATATGGACGTATAAATTTATTATCCGTCTATATTCGGTGTCTAACGGTGTCTGACCACTAGCGTTGCACAGCTTACAAAAATTTGAAAAACCAAAAAAATGTTTACTAAAAAGAAAAAAACTCCTATTGTAGAATTATTAGCTTGTGTTGTCCCAAACAAA
>SKSA01000142.1 GCA_007118195.1 Anaerobacillus sp.
TAAAGGTCGATAGAAGTTGCTCCTGCGGTTACTCGTCGCAAAGCCGCACGATGCCTATGCTAAGAAGCGTGACATGATGTGATTGAGGTCAGTAGCTTTACAGCGAAGCGAAAGAAAGTCGACCTTCATTTTTACATTCTAGATGGTGACGTTACTACGTCATGTTGGTTTTGTATATTAAAGGTTTACTCACAAAAATGAGGATGGCCACTTTGGCCAACCTCATTTCATTTTATCATTAACACTCTTCTGGAGTTCCTTCGTTATCTTTCGTTTTAAATGATGAACCACACCCGCATGTTGCAACCGCATTCGGGTTATCGATCGTAAAGCCTCCACCCATCATGTTTTGTTTAAAATCGATTTGAACTCCCTCTAACATCGGAGCACTTTCACTATCAACGATTACATCAATACCATGTTGTTCGAACTTAACATCACTTTCTTGAACATCTGCATCAAAGCCCATCCCATAAGAAAGCCCACTACAGCCTCCACCTTTAACGCCGATACGAAGATATAGCTTCTTTCCTTCTTCCTGTTCAGCAGCTAGCATTTCCTTAATTTTTTCGCCTGCAATCTCTGAAATCTTAACCACGACTACTCCTCCTTTTTGTCGGTGTCTGACACCCTAAAAAGACAAATCGTCTCTTCTGTCCACGTGGGGTGGACACCACCAAATTTATTTCACTTAAATAAACAATATACTTATTATTAGTATACAAATACAATAAAAAAAGCACAAGAAATCGAAATTCTCGTGCAGTAAATTTAAAGCCTAAATATTCTGATGCTTTAGTTTTAAAATGTCATTATGTTTCTCATCAATTTGTTGGCTATACCATAACACTTTTGGATGATTTATTCCATGTACGAGCGCAGTAGCAACCATTTTCTCACGTAGTTCTTCAATTTTCTCAATATTGTTGTCTTGCTCACTGTCTCTCTCCATTAACATACCCCTTGTCCATTATTTGGTATAGTTTAATAAATTTCATAATGCCCTTCCATCGCCACTAAGACACTCTATTTAGGTGAATTTAACCGTTTTCCATTAGATGTAACTTGAAGCAACAAAATTATTGATAATTTTGAAACTCACTCAGTTACAAATTATATTTTATTGTTCTAAAGCTTATTTTAACGAATTTACAAAGAATTTACAATTATTTTCTTGTAAAATTTTTGGTAATAATAGAAGTTATAGAAGATTTATTTTACACTTCAAAGAAGAAAATGATAAGATAGAATAGTAGTTTTTTCGTTTACCGAAGTTGTTAACTCAAACTGATTAAAAAGATTGTATTACCATACACTTATATATAAATGAGAACGGAGGAAATGTAATGTCTACTTTAATTTTAGATAAAAAGATGCAGGCGATTGCTGAAAAAATCCAGCACAACGAGCGCTTGTCGATGGAAGATGGTTTGTATTTATTTGAAACACCAGACTTACTTTCAGTTGCCCAACTAGCTAATCAAGTAAATGAGAGAAAAAATGGGAACAACGTTTATTTTATTGAAAACATGTATATTAACCCGACAAACGTTTGTGAAGCTACATGTAGCTTTTGCCATTTCAAGCGTAAAGAAGGTGAAGAAGGCGCTTATACGATGAGTATGGACGAGCTCCTTCATTATGTTGAGCATCGTTGGAATGACAATGTCCGCGAGTTCCATATCGTTGGTGGACATAATGATCAAGTACCATTTGATTATTACTTAGATACCATTAGAACGTTAAAAAAACATTATCCTAACTGTACGGTAAAAGCTTATACCGGGGCTGAAATCGAGTTTTTCTCACGTATTTCTGGATTATCTATGGAAGAAGTTTTAAAAGAGCTAATTAAAGCTGGACTTGATACGTTACCTGGTGGTGGCGCAGAAATATTAACAGAGAATTATCGTTTAAAAATGAGCCCAGATAAAGCTTCCACAGATGACTGGTTACGTGCGCACGAGTTAGCTCACGGATTGGGGTTGAAAACTCATGCAACTATGCTTTACGGCTCTATTGAATCTAAAGAAGAGCGATTAATTCATATGGATCGCCTGCGTCAACTTCAAGATAAAACAAATGGCTTTATGGTCTTTATTCCTTTAGCTGTTCAACCGAAAAGTGTTAATGCAAGTCTTCAGCGTCGTACTTCCGCATTTGATGACATGCGTACGTTAGCGATCAGTCGCTTAATGTTAGATAATTTCGATCATATTAAAGCCTATTGGATTAATATCGGTGTTCAATTAACACAAATGGCTCTAACATTTGGATCTAGTGATATCCACGGAACACTTATTGAAGAGCGCATCTCCCACTCAGCGGGGGCAACAACCTCACAAGGAATTACACGCGATGAACTCATTTACCTTATTAAAGGCGCGGGTAAAAAACCTGTCGAGCGCGATACGTTTTATAATATTATTAAAGAGTATTAAAAAAAGGCCCTTTGGCCTTTTTTTAGTTTTGAGTTTTGAATGTTGAGTTTTGAGTTAGCGATAGTAGCGCTTCGTAGTCTTTTGTAATGTTTGCGGAAAA
>SKSA01000185.1 GCA_007118195.1 Anaerobacillus sp.
AAGATGACCGTCGACAGAAAGGGGGACCTTTTATGCATCTAGATGTGGAAATAGATAATGAAGAGCTATATAAACAAACTTTCCATCAAGCTTTTGTTGGTATGACACTAACTAATGAAGAAGGAAAATTTTTAGAAGTCAATGAAATGTTTTGTAACATGTTAGATTATTCAAAAGAACAATTGAAACCGCTTTCCTTTCAAGAGGTTACACACCCAGATGACTTACCGAAAAATCTTATGTTACTAGAAAAATTAATAAATTGGGAGATTTCAACTTATCAAATTGAAAAAAGATATATTTGTAAAGGTGGGCAAGTTATCTGGGCGATTACAAATGTAGCAAGAGTGAAAGATTCCCATGTGATTATTGCTCAAATTCAGGATATTACAAAGCTAAAACAAAAGGAGAGAATGTTCAAAGAAAAGGAAGCTAGTTACCACTTGATGACTGAATATAGTACAGATTTAATAATGCGACATCATCCGAATGGTGAAGCCTTTTGTGTTTCTCCCTCATCAAAAGAATTATTAGGTTATGAATCACATGAGTTAATTGGTATCTCACCTTATGATTTGACGATGATCCATCCTGACGACCTCCCACGTACGATTGAGAGTCATCAACAAATTCCTTATGAAAGATCGATTTCAAAGATTCGCTATCGCGTTCGACGAAAAACAGGTGATTATACATGGATTGAATCAACTGCAAAAGGAATTTTTAATAAAAAGAACAATCAATTAGAAGAAATTGTTACGGTTTCACGTGATTGTACCGATCATGTCTCCTCTGATGTCGAACTAAAAAAAGCAAAAGAAAAACTAGAAAAGTCAAACGAACTTATAAATAACATATTTGATAGCATCACAGACGGTTTTTTGTCACTAGATTATAACGGCAATATTATTTATTTAAACAATAAAGTTAAACAAGCTTTAAATGTGAATAGACGCGAAATAATAGGAAAAAAAGTATGGAGTGAGTTTCCTTTTCTTAAAGGAACAGAGTTTGAACAGAACTTTTTTAAGGCCATTCACAAACAAGTACCAACTCAATATGAAAAGTTCTCAGAAGAATTTAACGGTTGGTTAGAAGTTCGTTTATACCCAAAAAAAGAGATCATTTCTATTTCTTTAACAGATATTACTCAACGTAAAAAATTTGAACAAAAATTAAAGGAAAGTGAACAACGTTATCGTACGATCGTTGAATCATCAAAGGATGGTATTGGCATTCATATCGATGATAAATTTGTATTTGCAAACCAAGCTTTTCTTAACCAAATGGGGGCGACTCACTTTAACGAAGTGATTAATCAGCCTGTACATAAATTTCTTCCACCTGAAGAGCAGAAAAAATTTGATGAAAGAATGAATAGATCTAAAGAGCAAAAAACGATCCAAAGTCGTTTTTCTACTTATACAGTGAAATTATGTAACGGATCTTTTCGAGATGTTGAAGTTACAGCCGACAAGATTATTTACAACGGTAAGCCTGCTACTCAATTTATCGCTCGTGATATTACAGAACGTAAAAGTTACGATCAATTTTTACATAAAGTAGATAAGTTAAAAGTTGTTGGAGAATTGGCAGCTGGTGTCGCACATGAAATACGTAATCCACTCACAACAATCAAAGGTTTTATTCAATTTTTTCAGTCTACCCGTGAATATAATCAGGAATACTTCAACATTATTAATACGGAGTTTCAGCGTATGGAAGAAATTATCTATGAATTTTTAACATTAGCAAAACCTCATCATGAGATTAATTTCAAAAAAGAAAATCTTTGTAACATATTAAAAGAAGTGATTACACTAGAGAATACAAATGCAATATTGAAAAATATAGAACTTCATTTCAAGTATGATCTAGATATGACGTTACTTTATTGTGATAAAAATTCATTAAAGCAAGTTTTTATTAATATTTTTCAAAATGCTATCGAAGCAACGAGCGAAAATGGAAAGATTGAAATATCGATAAAAAAACAGAACAACAATTTAATTGAAATAAATTGCAAAGATAATGGTTGCGGTATTCCTAAACACCTAATTCATAGATTAGGTGAACCTTTTTATACTTTAAAAGAAAAAGGAACAGGATTAGGACTAATGATCTGCTTTAAAATTATCGAGAACCATAACGGATCAATTTCGATTAATAGTGAGGAAGGAGTGGGAACAACCGTATCTATTCAATTACCAGTACAACCAAAATAAAGGGGCTGTCCCATAAGTGTCTACCCTGTAAATAAGTTGCTACGGGAAAGTTCACTTTCTTTAATGAGCATTTCTTAGCACCTTATTTACATTGATGTTGTTGAAAGCGAACTTTCATTGGTGTCTGACACTTTGTTTGGAATCGCCCCGTCTTCAATTCAAGTGTTAAATGTATTGTCCTTATTTAAAGCTACCTGGCACTGATTTTACCACTTGCCCCTTCGTTGTTACCGATACTGGAGAGATCCCTTGTTGAATTACCTTCATTACTGTCACCTCCTTATTTGAGTTTTGAGT
>SKSA01000229.1 GCA_007118195.1 Anaerobacillus sp.
ATAAGAAGCTCGCTCAGCTTTTTAAGGCGTTTTTGTTCTGCTTGCATATTATCACAAACGTTAATTGCCGCTTCAGCAAAACTAGCAATGGCAGGAACGTTAACGGTCCCAGCCCGAAATCCATTTTCATGGGAAGTATTAGGAATAATTGGTGTCCATTTAATTGAAGGAGCAATATAGACTGCCCCAACTCCTTTAGGGCCATAAATCTTATGGCTTGATAATGAGATGCTATCAACATTTAAAGCTGCTACATCGATAGGGATTTTTCCAAATGCTTGAACACAATCACTATGAAAAATAATATTTTTTTGCTTAAGCAATTCACCAATTTTACTTAAGCTTTGAATGGTACCGATATCGGAGTTTGCATATCCAATAGAAACTAGGATCGTATTGTCCTGAAGTGCTGCTTCTAACTTGGGAATTGAAACGACTCCGAACTGATCAACGTCTAAAAAAGTGATTTCGTATCCTTCTTCTTCTAATTGTAAAAACGTGTTGATCACCGAAAAATGTTCAATGCTCGTTGTTATAATATGTCCTTTTTTCCCTTTGACCAAAGACTTAATGGCCAAGTTATTGGAATCTGAGCCCCCACCAGTGAAATAAATCCCTTTTTCATCACCGTTAATACAGTTAGAAACAGCTTTCCTTGATTGCTCTAAAAGATTTTTCGCTTGTGCGCCGACGTCATGTAGACTGCTAGGATTGCCGTAAAAATTTTGAGAGGCCTTCGAAAAAACTTGTAAAGCACGTTCGGACATCGGAGTAGTTGCACAATAATCTAAATAAATCATGTTTAAACACCTTCTTTTTTGGAATTTTCCCCAGTGGTGGGAATTTTCTGTGAAGCCATTATTACATTTCGATCATCCAATCAAAAACGGTTGATGTCATTAAGTCAATTGAGAGTGCCTTCAGAACTGTTTTAATGCTTTATCAAAATCATAAACTTTTTTATAAAGCAAAAAAAGTCTTGTCACTAGTTTAAAAGTATGTAAATATAAGTGTCAAGACAGTTGTATGTTCATAAGTGTTTTATAATTAACTAATCAAGGCGCCTTACGCTTTTCTTACAAGGAGGATTGTCATGAATGTGAAGAAAACAGATGTTGTTATCATCGGTAGTGGCCTGGCAGGTTTAATGACTGCAGACTATCTTTGCGACGAAAAAAATGTGATGCTTATCACAAAGTCCGAGCTTAACCATAGTAATTCATGGTTAGCTCAAGGTGGGATCGCTGCGGCCATTACGAAGGAAGATCACTGGCAAGAGCATTATGAGGATACGATTGTTGCTGGTGGATTTCATAATAGAAAAGAGACAACTGAGCTTCTCGTAAAGCAAGGTTCTTCGCTAATTAGTAGACTTATTGAGATCGGTGTAAACTTTGATAAAGATAAAAACAATCAACTTTCCTTAGGAATGGAAGGGGCTCATCAAAAAAGGAGAATCCTCCATGCTGGTGGAGATGCAACTGGAAAAGTGATCGTTGAAGCGGTGATGGCTAGAGTCATTCCTAGAGTTGAAATTTTCGAGCGTGAAATGGCTTTTGATTTACACGTAGAAGATGGTGTTTGTCGAGGGGTTTTCACTAAAGATGAACAAGGCTCTATTTGGTATATTGAAGCCGATCATGTCATTATTGCCACTGGTGGTGTAGGCCAACTTTATTCTGCTACATCGAACTGTAAAGAGGCAACAGGAGACGGTATCGCGATGGCGTACCGAGCTGGAGCCGAGGTAGCTGATATGGAGTTTATTCAATTTCACCCCACCTTATTAATGAATGGCGATAGTAGTTGTGGACTTATTTCAGAAGCCGTACGTGGTGAAGGAGCAAAGCTTGTTACCGAAGAGGGATGTTACTTAATGAAAGGGAAACATCCGATGGAAGACTTAGCACCTCGAGATGTAGTTGCAAGAGAAATTTTTCATTCGAAATTAAAACAAGAGAAAATCTTTTTAAATATAGCAAATGTAAAGAATTTTAAACAAAGGTTCCCATCCATTTATAAGATGTGTGAAAAAAATCCAGAGATGTTGGAAAATAAATTATTACCTGTAGAGCCTGGAGCTCACTTTATTATGGGGGGCATTAAAGTAAATAGAAAAGGGCAATCATCGATTGAAAATTTATATGCGGTAGGTGAATGTGCATATACTGGTGTTCATGGAGCTAATCGTTTAGCCAGTAATTCCTTATTAGAAGCGGTTGTTTTTAGCGAACGTTTGTCGAGAACCGTGTTAAACAAGAAGCAAATAAACAATCGGGAAAAAGGGGCACCATCCATCGTTATAAAAAATAAAACCTCAAAGGAACTTCCAACTACTGAAGAAATACAAAATGTAATGGATCAGTATGTCGGTATTATTCGCAACAAAAAAGGGCTTCAAAAAGCGATTCAGTGGTTTGGCCAATACGAGAGTATCTTAAGAGAAAAAAGTCATTATCAGCTTTCTACTCAAGAAAAAATCATTAGTAATATGTTAACCGTTGGTTTTTTAGTTACAAAGGCAAGCCTTTTAAGGAATGAAAGTCGTGGCGGTCATTATAGGAACGATTTTCCGATGAAAAATGACGACCAATGGTTTGGATATAGAAGTGTTTTTAAAAATGGTGAGTTATGTCGTGAGAGGTTCATTGAAAACGAAGCATCAGTGCAAGGATCATTACCGGAACTTAAAAAGGAGCTGTCTATTTCATGAATGACTTAAAGCTAAAAGCAATGTTAGAAGCATTTTTTGATGAGGATATTGGAATTGGTGATTTAACAAGTGAAACGATTTTTTCTGATCAAGACATCGGTTATGGGGTATTTGTAGCTAAAAATGACGGTGTTTTTAGTGGGAACAATGTGATTAAACAAGGATTTAAACTTTTAAATGACCAAATATCGATAGAGTTTAACGTACTAGATGGTTCAGCAGTAAAAAAAGGCGATACAATTGCTACGGCTAAGGGGCCTGTGATCGATTTATTAAAAGGTGAACGAGTGATATTAAATTTAATTCAACGAATGAGTGGAATTGCTACTATTACGAATAGTGCAGTAAAGAATTTACAAGGAAATCACACAAAAATTTGTGACACACGGAAAACGACTCCTGGCCTGAGAATGTTAGAAAAATATGCGGTTACATGTGGTGGTGGTTTTAACCATCGTTTTGGACTTTATGATGCAGTCATGATTAAAGACAACCATATTGCAGCAGCAGGTGGTATTGAAAATGCGGTCAAAAAGGTCCGAGAACAGTTAGGCCATACTGTAAAAATCGAAGTAGAAACAGAGTCAAGGGAAGATGTTCTTGCTGCTGTGGAGGCTCGTGCCGATATTATTATGTTCGATAATCGCTCACCAGAGGAGATTATCGAATTAAAAAAACTAGTACCTGAAGGAATTATTACTGAAGCATCAGGTGGAATTACCATCGAGAATGTTAGTAGTTACGCAAAAACAGAAGTGGACTATATTTCACTAGGCTTTCTCACCCACTCCGCCAAAGCATTAGATATAAGTTTTAATATCGAAGCGTAAATTCGTTCGGAGAATTTTGATCCTCTCCGAGCAGCTAAACAACTCAACACTCAACACTCAAAACTCAAAACTCAAAACTCAAAACTCAAAAGGAGATGAATTAAATGAGTATTTTAGATATGATGAATGAAACAGTTACAATACCTGATCATTATAAAAATATGTCTACTGAGGAAATGGAAAAAAGAATTAGAGAAATTAAAGATAAGTTTGATACGCGTCTTTACATTCCAGGGCACCATTATCAAAAGGATGAAGTAATTCAATTTGCTGATGATACTGGAGATTCATTGAAGCTTGCACAGTTGTCGGCAAATAATGAACTTGCTGAATATATCGTTTTTTGTGGCGTTCATTTTATGGCAGAAACTGCTGATATTTTAACAAACGAAAATCAAAAAGTATTATTACCTGACATGAGAGCGGGATGTTCAATGGCAGATATGGCAGACATTGAGCAAACAGAAAGAGCTTGGATAAAGCTTCAAGAAATTTATGGTGATACGATGTTGCCGTTAACTTATGTGAATAGTACAGCTGCCATTAAATCTTTCTGTGGTAGGCATGATGGAGCGACGGTTACATCCTCAAATGCGAAAAAAATGGTTCAATGGGCATTAACTCAGAAAGAACGAATTTTCTTTTTACCAGATCAGCATTTAGGGAGAAATACTGCTTTTGATTTAGGAATTCCCCTTGAAGAAATGGCGATTTGGGATCCAGAATTAGATAAGTTAGAATATGACGGAGATTTAAACGATGTCAAGGTTATTTTATGGAAAGGCTATTGCTCCGTTCATGAAAAGTTTACAGTAGAAAATATTGAAGAAGTTCGAAAGCAACATCCTGAAGTAAACATTCTTGTTCACCCTGAATGTAGTCATGAAGTTGTGCAATTATCAGATTATGCGGGATCTACTAGCTATATTATAGAGAAACTTAACGAAGCAAAGCCTAACACAATTTGGGCTGTTGGAACTGAAATGAATTTAGTAAAAAGATTAGGTCAAATTCATTCAGATAAACAAGTTATTTCCTTAAATCCTAATATGTGTCCATGTTTAACGATGAATCGAATCGATCTCCCTCATTTATTATGGTCATTAGAAAGTATTGAAAATGGAAATCCAATTAATCAAATAACAGTTGAAAAAGAAATTGCAGAAAATGCTCTTTTAGCCGTTGAACGAATGCTTCAAAGAGCTTAAAAAGCCAAGTGTTTTTAAAAGGTGACAAAAGTAGTTAATCGGACTACTTTTGTCATTTTTTTGTTTGTAAAAGTTGGTTAGTTGGAAAAGGAAGCATCGTCATAAGAGTTTTGTATATAAAAAAGGTGGATGATTTCGTGAACGAGCGTCTGAGCGTGCTCCTGCGTCTACCAGTATCGCTTTGAAGTAGGCTTCCTCGTCGCAAAGCTGCATGAAGTAAGTTTTAAGATGTGTCTCATGATGTGATTGAGGTCAGTAGCTTCGCTAGAAGGTCACGGCGAAGTGAAGGAAATCATCCGTCTTTTTTGAGTACAATTCTTTAATGATTCGTTTATTAAGTGGTTATATATAACAATTTCATTGCATAAATTGTGCTGAAGGACATTATTGATATTATTTTTATTAATGCTAGGGGGATTAAAGACGTAACATTTTATCGGCAACGGCAAATGTACCAATTTTGAAGATGGAGGCATGTAATTTTTTTAAATATATGCTATTGCTGAAGAATTAGCATAAGGAGGGAAATATGACGTGAAAATTCATATTGTTCAGCAAGGAGATACTTTATGGAAGCTATCCAAAAAGTATGATGTTGATTTTGAACAACTAAAAGCAGTTAATAGTCATTTAAGCAATCCAGATGTTATTATGCCAGGAATGAAAATTAAAATTCCTACGGGTGGTGTACCGGTAAAAAAACAAGTGGCTAAAAAAGAAGAGCCGGTAAAAGTTAAAGAACAGCCAATAGTGAAAGAAGTTCCAGTACCAAAAAAAGAAGTGAAAGTTCCACCACCGAAAATGCCGGAAGAAGTAAAGAAGCCGCCAAAACCGGAAGCGCCAGTTGTACAACAACCAATTCATATACAACCGATCCAGCAACCGATGCAACAACTAACCAAAAAGCAGTATGAACAACATCTGCATAATATGAATATGCATTTTAATATTTATAAACCAATGCCACCAGCACCACCGCCAGTACATCCGGCACCACCTGAACCACCAAAAGTACCTGAACCACCGAAATTACCAGTAAAAGATTTACCGAAGGTAGAGAAACCAAAACCAATGCCACCGCCAGTACCACCTAAAAAGGAAATACCAAAACCTGTTAAGCCAATAGAGAAACCGGTAAAAGCACCAATACCAAAACCTGTTAAGCCAGTAGAGAAACCGTTAGAAGCACCAATAGCAAAACCTGCAGTTCCACCAAAAATGCCAATGCCAGAGCAATGCTATCCGGTGACTGGGATTATCCCTGGATGCTCATATCAAGCACCACCAATCGTTCAGCAATATCAAGCATATCCGCAATATCCAGTAATGCCACCAGCAGGACCGCCGATGCCAGGATACGCCCCAGCCCCAATGCCAGCATATCCAGCACCGCCGCCAATGCCGTGCTATCAACAACCAGGTCCATATGGATATCCTCCTGTAGGAGCACCGATGCCTGGATATCAGCAACCACCAGTTGCACCACCTTATGGCATGGCGCCACCGCCACAACAGTGGCCACAAATGCCAGAATATAATGATGTAGATTTTGACGATGATGATCTTGATGATATTTCAACAGATATGCCACCAATACCTCCTGGACCACCAATGCAAGGTCCACCGCCTGGATATTGGGGACAACAAGGTGTACCACAACAATATGGTGATATTTCAATGTCACCACAGCCAATGCCATATTTACCGCAACAACCGATGCAGCCATCATATCCACAAATGCCGATGGCTCCGCAGCAACCGCCTGGGTATCCGCAGCAACCGTCTGGATATCCGCAACAACCACCGTATCCATCTGGACATCAATTCCGTCCACCATACTACGGTGAGACAACAAATGATGAATCAGAAGATTAAAAAAAGCATAAAAAAGCCAACCGATTAGGTTGGCTTTTTTTAGTAGCTTATATCTTTATGCACCGTTAAAGGAAAATATTAACGGAGACTTCGTTATTCCTTGTTGTATTTATAGTTGGGAGGTGCCTCTTTTCAAAATTAGCCCGTTACTTCCTAGATATAACAGATTAATTTCTCATTAATCATGACAAATTAAGTGTGAAAGGAGGATACAAACCAATGAAAAAAATTGCGATTACATTATCAGCAGCAACACTACTTTTAGGTGGTTTAGTTGGATGTTGGGACGCACCACAAGGTCAAGGTGGCCTGGGAGCAGACCAGCGAGGTTTTGGAGTTCATCAAACGGATCAACGGCATGGTGCTGGAGGATTCACAGGACAACGTGCAGGAGAAGGTCCAATTACTGATATGTTTACACGGGACGATCGTCGAGGCGCAAGAGGTTTTGGGAGAGATGCACGTCAGCCTGCAACAGGATTAGCAGGTGAAAGAGGAAGAGGTATAACAGGGCAACATGGTGGTATGACAGGACAGTTTGGAGCAGCTGGAAGAGGTGGCGCAGCTGGAGCAGGTATTGGCGGCGCTGGAATAGGTGGAGCAGGCTTTGGAGGAGCAGCAGGCCGAGGAGCAGGCTTTGGTGGCGGTGCTGGTATCGGTGGTGGAGCAGGCTTGGGAGCTGGAGACTTAGGTGGAGTCACTGGAGCGAGACGTGGAGACGCTGGCATAGGCGGTGGCGCTGGATTAGGCATGGGAGGTACAGGTGCTGGATTTGGAGCAGGAGCTGAAGGCGGCGCTGGCATCGGACGAGCAGGTGGCGGAGCAGGTATTGGCGGTGGCGCTGGATTAGGTATGAGAGGTGCAGGTACTGGATTTGGAGCAGGAGCTGAAGGCGGCGCTGGTATCGGACGAGCAGGTGGCGGAGCAGGTATTGGTGCTGGCACTGGATTAGGCATGGGAGGTACAGGCCGAGGAGCAGGATTTGAAAATCGTATACCAGGAGTTGGCGGAGCAGGTATCGTCGGAGATCGTGCAGGTTACGTAGATGATCGCGGCATTTTAAGAGGTCGTGGAACTACTGGACGTGCTGGTATCGGTGGACTAGGTCAAACTGGTAGAACATTACAAGATCGACCAGGTCCTGGAGGTTTTAACATCACTGGTCCTGAAAGAGCCAATCGCCGAACTGGAGATCGTGAAGCGCCTGGAACAGGGATGAGAGATTTTAATTATCCTACTGATTACGATACGCAAACAGTTCAACGAATTAATACGCGTTTAGCTGATGTTGAAAATGTAAGAGACTCAAGGGTTGTTATTCATGACAACAGAATACTCGTTGGTGTCGAAGCAAATGGCGATGATACTCAGCGTGTTGAACAAGATGTTCGCCGGACAGTTGGTGACATGGCTGGTGATCGAGAAGTTATCGTTGTGACAGAACGAGATCAATTTAATCAAGTTCGCACAGTTGATGACAGGTTACGTGGTGGAGAAGCGCTAGACGAAGTTGGAGCAACTATTAATGAAATGTTCCATGACTTCGGACGAGCTATTCAACGTCCGTTTGAACGTTCGCGATAATTATATATTGGCAAAAGAGGCTAAATGGCTAGCCTCTTTGCCTTTTATAAAAGTAAAAAGTTAGTCTATATGGATAAAAGTCTTTATGGTTGGCGATAATAATTATTGTTAAGCATAAAGGCTTTTTGTAATACATCGCATTAGGCCAATTTTATAGTAATGGTGGTGGTTAAATTGGCAACTAAGTTTATAAAAACTATAAAAAAGCATCCAGGAATATTAGGGGGAATTGGACTTTTATTAATTATTGTCGGATATTTCACGTTTAATGGGAACGAACAACTAATATCTTCTGCTGAAGCACCTTTAATTCGTGAAACTAGTAAAGCGCAAATTTATTCAGCGGTACCAGTTTCTTCTATTACAAATGACCCGAAACAAGTTCAGGTCGTTTTAGCAAGAGTTTACTTAGATGGTGAAATAAGTGAAGAGATCATCGAAGAGACCATTTGGTCTATGGAAGATTTTTGGGCGGAATACCGTGAATGGGATTTAGTAGACCAAAATGAAGCAAAAGTCGTTTTTCAACAAAAAATTGACGATATATCCCCTTTATTAAAAATAAATGGTTATTTTGGTATTTCTGAAGAAGGAACTTTAAATATTTATGATGGTAACCCATCAGAAGAAAAAGTGATCCAATCTTTTTTTCAAATAAATACAAAAGAACTGAAGAGCCATCAACAAAAAGAACTTCAAAAAGGGATTCCAGTATTATCGCGGGATCGATATGAAGAAGTATTAAAAACATTTAAGAAATATGCAAAACAAGAGATGTGATGAATTATAAAAGCCTAAAGCCAGCGAACGGTTTTAGGCTTTTATTCTTTTATCTGCCTTCTTTTATGATAAAATAAAACAGAAATAAATGTTCGTCTTTAGATTGGAGAGGTACAAGTGATTGAATTTGTAAAAGGAAAAGTTAACTATATAGACACACAAAACATTGTTATTGCGGTTAATGGGGTCGGTTATCAAATTTTTTGTGCTAACCCGTTTATTTATCAAGTAGATGAAGAAAAAGATGTAACAATCTATACATATCAGCATGTGCGTGAAGATGCCATAAAGTTATTTGGCTTTCGTTCAAGAGAAGAAAGAGCTTTATTTGAGAAATTATTAAATGTTTCTGGGATCGGTCCAAAAGGGGCGTTAGCGATATTGGCTTCAGGAGTCCCTCAACAAGTAGTTCAAGCAATTGAAGAAGAGAATGAACAGTTTTTAACGAAATTTCCGGGTGTAGGTAAAAAAACAGCACGGCAAATTATTTTAGATTTAAAGGGAAAGCTCACAGATTTTATGCCAAGCTTAGTAGGCCCTGTTTACGAATTAAAGAATGAAGAGAAAGAGAAAGCCAATTATCCAAGAGAGCTCGAGGATGCTATTGAGGCGCTAAAAGCGTTAGGCTATGTAGAAAGAGAAATTAAAAAGGTTGCTCCAAAGCTTGCAACTGACCAATTATCCACAGATGAGTATATAAAAAAGGCATTACAACTCCTGTTAAAGCTTTAGTGATTAAAATCTAAGGGCGCACTACGCATTTCGATTGTCTAGCTTCGAGCGCCAGCCCCTCGAGGTCAAATAACCTTACAGATAAAAAGTGAAAAA
>SKSA01000038.1 GCA_007118195.1 Anaerobacillus sp.
AATTCAACATTCAAATTAAAAATATCTATTATTACTAATAATCCCAACATATATCTTCATAAAATCTTCAATAATTTCAGTTACAATATAATACCTGTGGTTATGTTAAAAACTTATTGCAAAGGACATGCCATAATTGATTAGCTAAATTTTAGCAAAATGTGATGAGGTGATGATTATGCAAACTCAAAGTTATAGTATATCTGTCGAGCTTAATAAAGTTTTTGATATCGGGTTGAAATGTACGGTTTCGAGTCGTTATACGGTGACCATCCCAAAAGATGTGAGAGAAAAATTATCTATTTATCCAGGAGAACTTGTTAATGTTGGATTGTCCAACGATCAACAAGCTTTACTTATTAGTAAAGCAATCGAAGAAACTACCGATAACAAGGTCGTAGTAAATGATAAAAACTTAATTACAATTCCTATAGAATTACGGAGATACTTAAGCATAAAAGTCGGAGATACACTCAAAATTTATACGATGAATGATAAAATTGCGGTTTTAATGAAAACAAAGTCTATTTGATTTAAAGAAAAGAGGAATATTAATGAGTGTGACGGAATCGATCGTTCACCTTCCTAGTTGGGAAGGCGGCGGTTACGTATATACGTTTATGATGATGATCGTGGTTATAGTTGTTGCACGGGTCATTGTTGTCAAGCTAAAAAAAGAGGATGAAAAAACGAAAAATGACAATGTTTATGAGTAAATTGAATTAAAAAAATGAAGACTTTAACTATAGGGAAATAATTCCAGTCATCAATAATGGCGGAATATAGCTTTCCATAACCGGAGGAAAAACTTGAAATATATTATTTTGATTTTCGTATTGATTTTAATTGGGGTTG
Source organism: Anaerobacillus sp. (assembly GCA_007118195.1). Classification (GTDB taxonomy): domain Bacteria; phylum Bacillota; class Bacilli; order Bacillales; family Anaerobacillaceae; genus Anaerobacillus. The sequence goes on from SKSA01000038.1 coordinate 856, forward strand.
GTCTTTTGAGCCAACAAGACTTGTTGATTCATTTTAAAGCACGTGATTGGGAAGCGATTCAAGAAATGCTAGGGCAGGAATTATTGATTATTTTATTAGTCATTTATAGTTTTATGCTCATGCAAAATGTCGTTTCTTTCATTCCGTTCCTGTTCTTAACGATGTTTAACATTTGGTTATTCGGTTTTTGGTACGGTTATTTATGGAGCCTTTTTGGAAATTTTTCAGGCTCAGTCGCCGTTTTTTATTTAGCGCGATACGGATTTCAAAATTGGGCACATAAATATAATCATATGAAATTAAAGCAGAAATTTGAAAACAACGGCTTTAAAGCTGTTTTAATTATGCGATTGCTTCCAGTGATGCCAGCTAGCATTGTGAACATCGGTAGTGGTCTTAGTAAAGTCAAAGCAAAAGATTATATTTTGGCAACCCTTATAGGCAATATAGTATTTGTATTTATTCTTTCTTTATTTTCAGCTGGGGTCATAGCACTCGAACACCAAAATACGGTGTATGCTATTTTAACCGTGTTGTTATTAGCAGTCGTCGCAATGAAAATTAGAAAAAAGAAAAAGTTTCACGCAACTGAATGAATTTCATAATTACCGAAATTGAGCCATATCAAATTAGATGTAGTTGCGAGTGACTTTACGCAACTACATCTAGTTACTTAATGGCGATAATAATATATTATGAAATTCATTAAACAAACTGAAAAGGGTAGTGTCAAAAGCTTTATGAAAACCGAGAATTTGTGCATGTCACTACCATCCAAATGTAGGAGGTAAAATATGATCCAAGGAATAAAAAGCAAAAAAGTAATTTTTATGCGGCATTTGTCCATAGCGGTATTTTCCGCGCTGCTCGTTTATTTGTTTTACTTATCATATTCGGCATGGGGAGTTGAAGTTGCTCTGTTTCCTAATTGGGGAGTTGACCATCCATTCTGGCGGGCATGGGCTCATGCAGCATTCGTTCTTCTTTTTCTTGTCCTCATATTATCGCCAGCTGCCACTCTTTGGTCACCGATGAAAAGATTCATCCCGTGGAGGCGTGAATTAGGTATTTGGTTTGCGGTGTTATCGTTCGGACACGGGTACGCGATTTGGGACCGATGGGCACGGTGGGATGTGGCAAGACTTTTTGGCTTTGAATATGTAGAAGAGGTTGGAGGTTATATACTTTTTAGACCCGAAGTCGGTATCATGAATATGATGGGGTTAATTATAGCTCCGATGATCATCTTACTCGCCATTACTTCATTTGATAAAGTGGTGAAATTCCTTGGAGTATCTTCTTGGAAATGGCTACACAATACGTTAGTACATGTCATTTTTTATGTCGTTATGCTTCGTGGGGTGCTTTATCTTTTTTATTTTTTTCAATATTCACCTCCTAACTGGAGGACGTATCCGTCGATTTGGTTCTTATATGTTTTTCTTGGAATGGCGGTTTTTGTTGTCTTGCTTCAGGTGTGCGCTTTCGCTAAAACTGTTCTTCAACGGAGAGATCGTAAGCAAAAGGTTGGTATGTTTCAAGCAGTGGCGGTCATCGGTGTCTCTATCATGTTTGCAATGCCTATAGTACTGATGACAACTACAGTGATGTACTTCGACCAGCGGGTGATCAAAGAACCTCCTACGATG
>SKSA01000260.1 GCA_007118195.1 Anaerobacillus sp.
AATAGTCGGTATCTCTCCTAACTGTTTGTTGATCGTAATCCCTTTTTTATTTATTTGTGAAGTTTGTAATGTTAATATATTTTCTAAAACGTTCACCAAATTTGTATTTTCTAATTTCTCTTCTAATTTCGGATTTGCGATATTTAATAAGTCATTTATAAAATGGTTTACCCGATCAATTTCATTAATAATAATTTCGTAATTATTCCTTTTTCGGCCTTCTTCACCTTCACGATAAAGCTGAATAAATCCCCGAATAATTGCTAATGGATTACGAATTTCATGAGCGAGTCCCGCGGCCATTTCACCAGCAATCGTCAGCTTTTCAGTGCGAATAAGTTCTCGTTCCATTTTCCGCTTTTCCGTCAGGTCATTAATAATTACTAAAAGTTCTTCAGGAACATCGCTATTTTCTAAAGAAGGTAAGGACGAAACACTAACGAAAAAATGGTACGTTTTTTCTCCGTTTGTACATTCAAGTTCAAACTTTTTTGTGACATCGTTTTTAAAAAAACTCATTATCGAACTAGAAATGACGAACTTTTCAAATTCAGGCGATTTTTGCATTACTTCTGCAACATGGTTCCCCATAACGAAATCCTTTGGTACGTTAAATAGCTGCTCACAACCACGGTTAAACATCGTCACTTTTCGTGTTTGTTTATTAATCGCTAAAACGCCGTTATCTGTTGTTTCTAATATTAAGCTAGCCTTTTTATGTCCGCGCTCTCGTTCTGCCAATTTCTTCGTCATTAATGTAAATGTGTGGTTCAAACGGTTTATCTCTTCATAAGAATTATTTTCAAGCGGTGTAATAGACTTTCCAACTGCAAACTGTGAGGTGGCTGCAAGTAGCCCTTCTACTGGCCTTACAATATAAGTCGCAAGTTTAATAACAGCAATCGTAGCAATAAACAACACTAAAAAAACAATAATAACATAGTTTGTTAAAAGTTTAGATAACGGTGCAAAAAGGGATTCTTTTGAAACGGCTATTCCTACAAACCAATCGTTATCAAATGCTTTATTTTTTCCAATTTGAGCATACGATAAGACGATATCGTCTTTATATTTTATTTTTCTATCATTACTTTTCTCAAAAATATTTGCCGTTCCTAAATCAACTTCTTGTAAATGATTTTCTTTTAATATTTTATTGTAATCAGGATGAGCAATAACCTCACCGTTTTTATTTATTAAAAAAGCGTATCCACCCAAACTAGTCATTACCTCTTGCTCAGAAAATTGATCGAACGTTTCCCATAAATGTTTAAAGTTAAAAGCAGGAGAGATGACTGCAATTACCTCTTCGTTTTCATCAAAAACTGGTGCTGACATTACTAAAACAGGTTCATCGAGGATAGGAGATCGATAAATATCCGATATGTATACTTGACCTTCTTTCGACGCTTTAAACCATTCACGATTACTTAAATCGTTCCCTATAACTTCATCTATAAAACTAGTAATCACTATTCCGTCAGGCTTTACATAAATGACGTCAGAGTATATATCATAAACGGTTAAAAAGTGAGCAAATTGTTCTTTAATTTTTTCTTCACTTGAAGTAATATCCGTAAGCACAGGATTTGTAGCTAAGTGCCGTATATCTGCAATGCGCTCAGAAAGAAGCGTTTCAATCTTTTTTGCGACATCGCTCGATTGATCAAGTAAAGATTGTTCGATGCGATTGGTAATTTCCTGTTGTTGTGATAAATAAGAAATGTAACTGATAAAAAGCAGGGGAATTAGTGTGGTTAGTAAAAAGAAAGCAAGGAGCTAAAAGCCCCTTTTCGTTCACTTATATAGTTTATAGAGTGCTTGGGTACCGCTGTTTTCTTCTCCAGACTCTGCAAGTTTTTCATAAAGCTGCTTTGCTAGCTTTAAACCAGGAGTAAGTAAGCCCATTTCCTCTGCTGATTGTAAAGCAATCGTCATATCTTTAATAAAATGTTTGACGTAAAAACCTGGTTCGAAATCACCATCAATGATCCTTGGTCCTAATTTACTAAGTGAAAAACTTCCTGCAGCACCTGTTTCAATCGTCTGCAGCACTTTTTTGGGCGAAAGACCGGATTTTTCAGCGTAAGCAATCGCTTCACAAACGCCAATCATTCCTGTCGCAATGGCCATTTGGTTACACATTTTCGTATGTTGTCCAGCCCCTGCCCCGCCTTGAAGAATAATATTTTGGCCCATTTTTTCAAAGATCGGTAAAACGGTTTGAAAGTCTGCTTCATCACCACCGACCATAATCGCAAGGCGTGCTTCTTTCGCTCCAATGTCCCCACCAGAAACAGGGGCATCTAAGGCGTGCATGCCACGATTTTTCGCTTCTTCATAAATTTTTACCGCTAAAGATGGCTTTGATGTCGTCATATCAATAAAGTATGTACCGGTCTTGGCGTTATTTAATAAGCCGTTTTCCCCTAAGTAAACTTCTTCAACATCATGTGGGTATCCGACAATGGTAATAATAACATCGGCAACTTCTGCGACAT
>SKSA01000200.1 GCA_007118195.1 Anaerobacillus sp.
ACGTCTCGTTCTTTCGACTCTTCTACAGAGTATTTAGGCTCACCTAAACTGTAATCAATAAACTCCAAAATTAAGTTTCCTGTAAAATCTTGAATCGGAGAGATGTCTTGAAACATTTCTCTTAAACCCTCATCAAGAAACCATTGATAAGAAGCTGTTTGAATCTCAATAAGATTAGGTAACTCTAATACTTCTTTAATTCTAGCGTAACTTCTTCGTTGGCGGTGTCGTCCATACTGAACTAGTTGACCTGTCAACTGATTCACCCCTTAAATCTATATTAGAAAAACTCGGCATATCGACAAATAAGAATTGACGAAATCCTTAGTTTTGCTTATACTGTAATCCTTTAACAAAGTTAATTTGTTGAAAGACAACAAGCTTTAGTTTTTATTTTCTTTTTTAGAGAAAAAGAAAAAGGGTTTTACTAAAAAACCACAATCCATAAAGGCCTTTTAATATCAAAAGACCAATTGTTTTAAACAAGTTCATCTCTTTCGGTAAAACTGAAAATATTTCTCCATTTAAAGATGGAAGATTTATCTCAAAGCCGATAAAAGACATTATTAATTGTAATAGTCTACCCTAAAAATTGGTTTTCTATACAAAAAAATATGATTGACTTTTTGGATAACTAGTGTAAAACGGTATTCATACGCATTAAATAACACTACCACAAACGTTTTTTAAAGTCAACATTTTTTTGCTCTAATAATATAATAACCTTTTGATTTCTTCTCAATAGAAACTTCATCAAATAAACTCTCTAATTTTTCCACCGCCGAAGGAGCTCCCTGCTTCTTTTGAATAACAATCCAAAGTTCACCCGAACTCTCCAAATGATCCCACGCCTCATCAAACAGTTGGTGAACTACTTTCTTCCCTGCTCTAATTGGAGGGTTAGATATAATAGAAGTAAACCTCTCACCTTCAACTTCACTAAAAAGATAACTTTTTTTCACAGTAATATTTTGAACTCGGTTTAACTTAGCATTTAATTCCGATAATTCGAGAGCTCTTTCGTTAACATCAACTAGTGTAAAATGGTATTCTGATCTTTCTTTGGCTAACGTCAAACCGATCGTACCATAACCACAACCAACATCTAAAATATTTCCAGGACTTTCAGGGAAGCGATAATAGTCTAGTAAAAGCCTCGAACCAAAATCGACTTCTTTTTTTGAGAATACCCCCGCATCAGAAGTAAACGACATTTTCTGCCCTCTTAAAGTAGCCTCCCAATTTCTTCGTGAGCTTTCTACCGATGGCTTTTCTGAATAATAATGATTAGACATCTTTTATCACACCTTTACTATGTATACCAATATTCATTATTGCTTAATAAAAATAAAACTATACTACGAAAAGTGCAACCCCCTTGGTAGCTTCGAAAAGCGGAGAGCCCCACCTATTTAAAACTCTTTACTTTGCACTTATACTTCAAACTATAAATTCTTCTGTAACTGAGTGAATTTCATAATTACCTAAATTGAGCCATATCAATCTATATGTAGTTGCGAGCGATTTAACGCAACTACATATAGATACTTAGTGGCGATAATATTGAATTATGAAATTCATTAAACTAAAATAAAAAGCTCGCATAAATGCGAGCTTTTTCGTTATTACTTAACTTCTACAGAAGCTCCTGCTTCTTCAAGCTTACCTTTGATTTCTTCAGCTTCTTCTTTAGTAGCGCCTTCTTTAATTGGAGTTGGAGCGCCATCAACTAATGCTTTAGCTTCTTTTAATCCTAATCCAGTGATTTCACGAACAACTTTAATTACGTTGATTTTAGATCCACCAGCAGACTCTAAGATTACGTCAAATTCAGTTTGCTCAGCAGCTTCAGCAGCAGCACCGCCACCAGCTACAGCTACAGGAGCAGCAGCAGTTACTCCAAACTCTTCTTCGATTGCTTTTACAAGATCGTTTAATTCTAAAACTGTCATTTCTTTAATCGCTTCAATGATTTGATCTTTACTCATTTTATATTTCCTCCTAATAGTAAGTTAAATTTAATTTTTTAATTGTTAAGCTAAATTAAGCACCTTGTTCTTCTTTTTGCTCAGCAACAGCTTTAGTAGCCAATGCAAAGTTACGAACTGGAGCTTGAAGAACGCTAAGTAACATAGATAATAATCCATCTCTTGAAGGAAGTTCTGCAAGTGCTTTAACATCTTCCACTGATGAAACTTGACCTTCAATAACACCCGCTTTAATTTCTAACGCCTCATGCTTTTTAGCAAATTCGTTAATGATTTTTGCAGGAGCGATTACATCATCATTACTAAACGCAATTGCATTTGGTCCAACTAACACTTCATCAAGTTGAGTTAATTCAACCTCCGCAGTCGCACGACGTGTCATCGAGTTTTTATAAACTTTGAAATCAACATTCGCCTCACGAAGCTGTTTACGTAATTCCGTTACTGCAGCTACGTTTAATCCACGATAGTCAACAACTATTGTCGATTTACTTTCGCGAAGTTTTTCAGCGATTTCAGATACTACTTGTTGTTTTTGCTCACGTACACTCATATTTACACCTCCTATGATTAATCAAACCATACCGCACAATTGAGGTGATCTTCATATAAAAAGCCTCCATGCAAAGACACACAGAGGCAGTTGTTATAGTGATTAGATCAACTTTTAACAAACCTCGGTAGGAAATTAAGCACTAATCATGCACCTACTGTCTACGGTATGAACTATTCAATTCACAATGGTTAGTATATCGAGTTATGACATTAGAGTCAACTGTTATTATTTAACAGCGCTCGCTACGTTAACTTTCACACCAGGTCCCATTGTTGAAGCTACAGAAATATTCTTCATGTAAGTTCCTTTTGCCGCCGCTGGTTTAACTTTAACTAAAGTGTCAACAACAGTTGCGAAGTTTTCAATTAACTTATTGATATCAAAAGAAGCTTTTCCGATTGGAGCATGGATATTTCCAGCTTTATCTACACGATATTCAATCTTACCAGCTTTGATCTCATTCACAGCTTTTTCTACTTCGAAAGTAACTGTTCCTGTTTTCGGGTTTGGCATTAAACCTTTAGGCCCTAATACACGTCCAAGTTTACCAACTTGTCCCATCATGTCAGGAGTTGCTACTACTACATCAAAGTCAAACCAACCTTGTTGGATTTTGTTAATATAATCTTCATCTCCAACAAAGTCTGCTCCAGCAGCTTCTGCTTCTTTCGCTTTTTCGCCTTTAGCAAATACTAACACACGTTGAGTTTTACCTGTTCCGTGTGGAAGTACAACTGCTCCACGAATTTGTTGGTCAGCTTTCTTAGGGTCAACGCCTAATCTAACTGCAATTTCAACTGTTTCATCAAAAGATGCCGATGAAGTCTTTTTCACTAATTCTAACGCTTCTTCTACAGAGTAAACTTTTGTACGATCAACAAGCTTTACAGCTTCTTGATACTTTTTACCTTTTTTAGCCAATTTTACTTCCTCCTTGATTGTGGTTTTAGCGGTAGTACCTCCCACTAAGAAAAGCGCAAGGCGCCTAGCACCTGCTCCTGCGCCACTTCGTTTGCTCCTGCGATTACTCGTCGCAGGAAAAACACTTGCTCGTCACAAAACTGCAATGAAGTATCTCAAGATGCAGTTTTAGAGCTAGACAGCTTTCCAGGTTCAGAACTATATTCGTTCTTAAAATAAAGGTTGCGAGCCTAAATAAATAGACCTAGTCGCAACCTCGTTCAATACTTCTTGCAAACTGATAGGAATTAGTCTTCGATCGTAATTCCCATACTGCGTGCTGTACCTTCCACCATACGCATAGCTGCTTCTACATCAGCTGCGTTAAGGTCTGGCATTTTTGTTTCCGCGATTTCGCGTACTTTATCACGCTTCACTGTTGCTACCTTATTACGATTTGGTTCACCAGAACCACTCTCGATACCAGCTGCTTTTTTAAGTAAAACTGCAGCAGGTGGAGTTTTCGTAATGAATGTAAATGAACGGTCTTCAAATACCGTAATTTCTACCGGGATAATTAAACCAGCTTGATCAGCAGTACGAGCGTTAAACTCCTTACAGAATCCCATAATGTTAACTCCCGCTTGACCTAGTGCAGGCCCAACTGGTGGTGCTGGATTTGCTTTACCAGCAGGAATTTGTAATTTTACCATTTTAATAACCTTTTTAGCCACGCGACACACCTCCTTAAGTCCGTGATGTGGTAACCGGATCTTAGTATTAGATCCTCCCACTCGATACGCTTTCTATATTAGAAAGCTGTGTTCAAAATTCGCGTTAAGAACATAAAGATTTTATCACTTTTAAAATTTAATAGCAAGTTTTATTTTAAATAATATTAAAATCGCCACCGTTTAGAATGTAAAATGTCGGTCGATTTCCTCTCACTTCGCCGTAAAGTTACTGACCTCATTCAAGTGATCGCCCGCTTTTTTTACACAAAAACACTCTTATAACTTTTCAACTTGAGAAAAGTCTAATTCAACTGGCGTTTCACGTCCAAACATGTTTACATGAACTTTAACTTTTTGTTTTTCAACTTGAATTTCTTCAATAGTACCAACAAAGTTAGCAAATGGACCTTCTTTTACCTTAACAGACTCCTTGATTTCAAAATCAATTTCTGCCCGCGGCTCTTCAACCCCCATTTGACGAAGAATAGATTCTACTTCTTCAGGTAAAAGTGCCGTTGGTTTCGATCCTGCTCCTGCAGAACCTACAAACCCTGTAACCCCTGGTGTATTTCTTACAACATACCAAGAATCATCTGTCATAACCATTTCTACAATTACGTACCCTGGGAATACCTTCTTTACAACAGACTTAGACTTCCCGTTTTTTATTTCTGTTTCCTCTTCAACAGGAACAAGCACACGGAAAATTTTATCTTCCATATTCATAGACTCGACACGTTTTTCTAAATTTGTTTTTACTTTGTTTTCATAACCTGAGTAAGTATGAACTACATACCAATTTTTCTCCATAATGAATAGGACTATTTCGTCCTTCCCTCCAATTATCCTAAAATTAAACGAACTAGACTAGAGATTCCCATGTCAACAACCGCAAAGTAAATCGCAATAAAGATAACTGTTGCAACAACCACTCCTGTATATCTAGTTAATTCTTTACGAGTAGGCCAAGATACCCTTTTTAACTCCCTTACTACATCTCGTAAAAACTCACTCGTTCTCTTAACTGCTCCAGCCATTAAAGCCACCTCCGCCCTTTAGATAGATGCTACTTTTGAAGCGAACTATTTATACCTTTTAAAAGATCAAACCATGCTAACGGTTAAAGTATAAGAAAAACTAAGGCTTCGCTATCATTTTTGGCGATAAGCCAAGTTTATCTAATCGTTTGTTATTATAGCTTGTACCAAAGAATTTATTTCGTTTCAAGATGCAGGGTATGCTCATTACACACTTTACAAAACTTTTTCGTTTCGATCCGTTCTTCATTTTCACACTTTTTCTTCTCAGTTGTATAGTTGCGAGATTTACATGTGCTACATGCAAGAACTATTTTCTTTCGCATAGTTAAACTACCCCTATCTTGCAAATGATAATATTCACATACTAAATAACCATATCATAGGGCTATGACAGTGTCAATATACTGTACAAGTGTATCCATAATTACCCATTTCAAAACCTTTTTAGTTTTGAATTTTGAGTGTTGAGTGTTGAGTTCCAGTTTTGAATTTTGAATTTTGAGTTATTGAATGTTCTGCTCCGTAGTAAGCACCCCTATCTCATTTGAGAGTGATTTTAAATCAATAGAGCTCCAACTTATTTATTAAGTAAAACCTCGAAGCTTTTACTTTCAACAACTCAAAACTCAACACTCTTAATTCATAACTCATAACTCAAAACTCTTCATTCAAAACTCTTTAAACACTCAAAACTTAAAAAACAGGGTTACCCCTGTTTTTAAAGACTTACACCTTTTAATTCTACATAACGTTCTAGCTTTCGCTTGACTCTTTGTAGGGCATTGTCAATTGACTTTACATGTCTATTTAAGTCAATGGAAATTTCTTGATATGACCTGCCGTCTAAATAGAGCATTAACACTTTTCGCTCAAGGTCGCTTAATATTTCTCCCATTTTTAATTCAATATCATCAAACTCCTCTTGATTAATAAGAAGTTCTTCAGGGTCAGTAACACGATTCCCAGAAATAACATCGAGGAGTGTACGGTCACTTTCTTCATCATAAATGGGTCTGTCTAACGAAACATAAGAGTTTAAAGGAATATGCTTTTGCCTAGTTGCAGTTTTTATTGCAGTAATAATCTGTCTTGTAATACACAGTTCGGCAAATGCCTTAAACGATGATAGCTTGTCCCCTTTAAAATCGCGAATTGCCTTGTAGAGGCCAATCATTCCTTCTTGAACAATATCTTCATGGTCTGCACCAATTAAAAAATACGATCTAGCTTTCGCTCTAACAAAGTTCTTATATTTATTAATAAGATACTCTAGAGCTCCACTATCTCCCTCGCGGACATATTCAACTAAATATTCATCTTCCATTTGTTCAAAATCAGCATTTGTGATTTCCTTGAGGTCTATGCTCACCATAATCCCTCCGCCTTTGATGAATTGTGTTACGTTTAAAAAGGGGATCATTAACACGAATGTTGCTGCAATGAATTTCAAACACTACGACTGGCACGAACTTCTTCTCATTGCCGTTAATTTTCTTACACCACTATCAGAGATCTTTAAAAACTTCGATAGTGTGACAATATTTACCTTTTTAAACAGAAAGAATTGTCTAAATATAGAAACATTATATAGCATTCAATTAAGTAGCGTCAACCACTCACATGTCGCCTCGACGCCATTTTTCAAAAATTTCTGCCATTTCGTCAGAAATCGGGATTTTTGTTGTTTTCTTCTCTTTTTTCGACTTTTTCACCGCACGCTCTATCCCTTGCTCGACTACACCCATCTCTGTTCTTAGTTCTCGCGCAGATTTTCGTAAAGCCCCATAGCCAAATGTAACAGATTGTTCCACAAAGTCGGAGGTTGCAACGTATACCCGTGTATTAACATTTTTTAACTTTTTCACTAGTCTTTCAATTCGTTCATCTGCCGTCTCATTTTCTTTAGTGTAAACAATTTCTAGTCGATAATTTTTGTATTTCTTTCCTATCCCAGGTACCATATGAGCATCAAAAATAACAATCACTTTCATCCCACTATAAGCTTGATATTCAGCCATTTTTTCAATCAGTTGATCTCTAGCACCTTCTAGGTCAGTCTTCTTCAACTGTTTTAATTCGGGCCAATCACCAATAATGTTATAGCCATCAACGAGAAGTATATCCCCCATTTACTTCATTCCTATAGGGTTACGCTTCCTAAGAACCTCATACATCAAAAGACTAGCAGCTACAGACGCATTTAAAGAAGTAACCTTTCCTCGCATCGGTACACTAAGTAAAAAATCACACTTTTCTTTGATTAAACGACTTATCCCTTTTCCTTCACTACCAATAACAAGTCCAATCGGCAAATCAAAACTCGCTTCTCTAAAGTCGGTATCTCCCTTTGCATCAGTTCCCGCAAACCAAAGACCGCGCTTTTTTAACTCATCCATTGTTCGAGCTAAGTTTGTCACTCGTACAACTGGTACATACTCAATTGCCCCTGTTGATGCTTTGGCAACTGTAGCCGTCAAGCCAACCGCACGCCGTTTTGGAATAATGACACCATGTGCCCCTGCAGCATCGGCCGTCCGTAAAATCGAACCTAAATTATGAGGATCTTCAATCTCATCTAATATAAGTATAAAAGGATCTTCTCCTTTTTGTTCAGCATTTGTAAACAAATCGTCAATATCCGCGTATTCATATGCAGCTACTGAAGCAACAACCCCTTGGTGATTTTGCTTATCCACTAAGGAATCTAGCTTCTTTTTCGGAACAAATTGAAACTGAATTCCATTTTCTTTTGCTAGGTCAATCACTTGATTTACTTGTCCTTTTTGAGTCCCCTCACCGATCCAAATTTTATTAATCGTATGACCAGAACGGAGCGCTTCTAAAACTGGGTTTTTACCAACGATGAATTCACTACTCATTTTTCTCACTCCCTTCTTCTAAAATTTTAAATGTTTGCTCAATGACTTCATCTAGTCTTTCATAATTATTAAGCAAGTATAAGTAACCAATTAATGCTTCAAAAGCTGTACTTTGTCGATACGTTTGTAAATCGGTGCTTTTGCGGACATTCCCAGGTTTTGCATTTCGACCACGCATCACGACTGCTGTTTCTTCTTCTGTTAAAAAATCCGAGTTTAGCAGGCAGTTTACGACTACTGCCTGCGCTGTAGCTGATACATATTTGGTTGCTTTTTTATGCAGTTCGTGAGGCCTTACTTTTCCTGAAGCAATTAGACGATATCGCACATACGTATCTAAAACAGAATCGCCCATGTAAGCTAGCGCTAACGCATTTAATTGTTTTAAATCAATGGTTGGTTTTGTTAGTTTCATCATAGTGGCTATTCCCTCTTCCAGCGTACTCCTTGTGGCGTATCTTCTAATATAATGTTCATATCTTTTAGATCGTCTCTAATTTTATCCGCTAAGGAAAAATCTTTGTTTTTACGCGCTTCATTTCTTTGTTCAATTAACTTTTCAATTTCTTCATCAAGTAACTCTTTTGGCGCTGATAACTGTAGTCCAATAACACTGGCTAACTCATCAAAAGTTGCTAAAAACTTCTCTAAAACACTTTTTTGAGTATGATCTTCACGTAAATAAATATTCGCTAATTTGGCCAAGTCAAAAAGTACAGCAATAGCGTTAGCACTATTAAAGTCATCATCCATTTCACGAATAAAATTTTCTTTTTCAGCATCAATCTTTGTTAACCATTCGTTTTCATTCTCGCCTAAATTAGCGGTTTCTATTAAGCGGTATTCTAAGTTTTGAATGGCATTTTTCAAACGATCTAAGCCATTTCTCGCACTATTTAAAAGTTCATCATTGAAGTTAATTGGGCTACGATAATGAGCCATTAGCATAAAGAAGCGAATGATTTCCGGATCATACTTTTTTAGAATGTCATGAACTAAAATAAAGTTCCCTAACGATTTAGACATTTTTTCATTATCGATATTAATATACCCATTATGCATCCAATAATTGGCCATCGATTTACCTGTCATTGCTTCTGACTGAGCAATTTCATTTTCATGGTGTGGAAAAGATAGATCTTGTCCGCCTGCATGTATATCAATGGTTTCACCTAAATATTTTTTCACCATTGCCGAGCATTCAATATGCCACCCCGGCCTCCCTTTTCCCCAAGGACTTTCCCATGAGATTTCCCCAGGCTTTGCAGCTTTCCAAAGCGCAAAATCTAAAGGGTCTAACTTTTGTTGCTCTACTTCAATTCTTGCCCCTGATTGTAAATCATCGATCGATTGCTGTGAAAGTTTCCCGTAACCTTTAAATTTTCTTGTACTAAAATAAACATCGCCGTTCACTTCATAAGCAAACCCCTTATCAACAAGACCATTAATAAATTCAATGATTTCAATCATTGTTTCTGTCACGCGCGGGTGAGCATCTGCCGAGCGAACTCCTAATGCACCAACATCTTCAAAGTAAGCTTTAATAAATCGTTCAGCAATCGTCGGGACATCCTCCCCTAACTCTTTCGCTGCTTTTATGAGCTTGTCATCGACATC
>SKSA01000122.1 GCA_007118195.1 Anaerobacillus sp.
CGCATTATGAAGATTATGAATTAATTACAAAATTATCAAAGGGACTTGGTACACCAATGAAGGGCATTGAAATTTCAAGTTTAGATCCTTCTGAGCGTATGCAAGAGCGTGGCTGGTAAAAATTGATATATGATAAGAATATTTTAGAACATTTATTCTACTAGAGTTTAAGTCGGTTCCTATTTAGGAATCGGCTTTTTAATTTTACTTTTTAATGCCAGAAAAATCGCTATAGTCATTAATAGGTTCAACTTTGTAGTCAAAATTTAGAAAAAAAGAGTCTGAAGTTCATACAGTTTAGCGATTGTTATCAAATGACAAACATTTTATGATTGTAGCATAATTTAAAAACTGATAAATCGACCAATTGAATAACTACTTTATTGTTTTAATCGTAGGAGGAGATAGAGTGGAAAAAATGACTAATTTTACTTAAATTCTTCATACAATTTGCTAATTGTACAGAAAGTAAATACTAGATAATATATAATTATCACTTTGGTTATCTGAAAATTGCCAAAGTTTGAAAGAAATGAATAATAACAACTTCTGAATAGTTCGCTACATAGAAAGGGCGTGATTATAATATTAGTGTTTTCATATTCTGAATATAAAGAAAGGATTAGAAAAACAAAACAAAGCATGGAAAAACAAGGAATTGAGGTGCTATTAGTAACTAATCCAGCGAATATGAATTACCTTTCTGGTTATGATGCATGGTCATTTTATGTTCATCAAATGCTCATTCTAATTATAGATGAAGAGCAGCCAATCTGGATTGGTAGAGGGCAAGATGCAAATGGTGCTAAAGTCACCACCTGGTTATACCATGAAAATATTATTTCTTATCCTGATGATTATGTCCAATCATCAACTAAGCATCCTATGGACTTTGTTGCAGATATTTTAAAACAAATAGGTCAATCAACTAGAACAATAGGTGTTGAGATGGACGCTTATTACTTTTCCGCAAAAGCTTTTGAACATTTAAAAAGAGGTTTACCTAATGCGGAATTTAAGGATACGACCACTCTAGTAAATTGGATAAAAATAATTAAATCAGATCAAGAAATTACCTACATGAAACGAGCTGCACAGATTGTCGAAAAGGCGATGTCGGCAGGGATAAATACAATAGCTGAAAATGTAAGAGAATGCGATGTTGCGGCAAATATCTATCAAGCTCAAATTAGTGGAACAGAAATGTTTGGAGGTGATTATCCTTCTATTGTTCCGCTCCTCCCTTCAGGCGAAAAAACGTCAACACCTCATTTGACCTGGACGGAGGATCGCTATAAAAACGGAGATACAGTGATTTTAGAGTTAGCAGGGTGTTATAAGCGCTACCACTCTCCTTTAGCAAGAACAGTAGTAATTGGGGCACCATCAGAAGAAGTGAAAACCCTTTCAGATGTAGTGTTAGAGGGTATGAATTCAGTATTTGAGATCATCAAACCTGGAATAACATGTCAAGAGGTTGAAGAGGTCTGGAGAAAAACTATCGAGAAAAGAGGTTATAAAAAGGAATCTCGAATTGGTTATTCGATAGGACTGAACTACCCACCTGATTGGGGAGAACATACTGCAAGTATACGAAAGGGTGACTTAACTGTACTACAACCCAATATGACATTTCATATGATTCCAGGAATTTGGTATGAAGACTTTGGAGTAGAATTTAGTGAATCATTTATCGTCACAGAAAAAGGCTGTGAATTGTTAGCGAATTTCCCTAGGGAACTATTTATTCAAGAAAGTAAAGTAGTAGTCTAGGAGATTACTAGTGAAACGAACCTAGGGGGTGAAAAAATGATTATTTTTAAGGAAGATGAAATAAAAAAACACATTCAAATTAATAGAGAATCTATTTTTGTAATTGAGGCAGGATTCAGTAGTTTAGATGCTGGCATGGTGACAATGCCCCCAATAATGAGAGTTGATATACCAGAAAATAACGGGGAAGTTGACATGAAGACAGCTTATATAGCGGGTTGTGATAAATTTGCTGTAAAAATTTCTTCAGGATTTTTTAATAATTATCAGCTTGGATTACCTAGTGGAAGCGGAATGATGACTTTACTGAGTACTATAACCGGAGTTCCACAAGCAATTTTGCTAGACAATGGATATTTAACTCATATAAGAACGGCAGTTGCTGGGGCGATAGCTGCAAAATATTTAGCTAAAAAGAACGTTGAAACAGTAGGTATTATAGGAACTGGAAGCCAAGCCCGCTATCAGTTGGAAGCTTTAAAGTTAGTAAGAGACTTTAAAAAAGTTATTGTTTATGGAAAAACACCAAGCAGAGTAAATCAATTTATAAATGATATGAAGAGTGTCTTAGACGTTGAAATTTATTCTAGTGCTTCTATTGAAAGTCTAGTAAAAGACAGTGAGGTAGTAATTACAACAACGCCATCACAAAGCCCACTCATTAAAGCAGAGTGGCTTCATCCCGGGCTTCACATTACGTCGATGGGTTCGGATGCAGAGCACAAACAAGAACTTGAAGCTGAGGTATTAGCCAAAGCAGACCATTTAGTATGTGATGTGAAAGCACAATGTTTTGTTCTTGGTGAGCTTCACCACGGTTTAGAACAAGGAACGATTACACGTGATTCATTAATTACGGAAATCGGTGAGTTAACATCTGGTAAAAAAAATGGTCGCACTAAAGATGATCAAATTACAATTTGCGATTTAACAGGTACAGGAGTGCAGGATACAGCGATTGCTATTTATGCTTATGAACGATTAGTAAAAAGGAACTTAGGTGAGGGAATTTCATAATTACCTAAATCGAGCCATATCAAACTATATGTAGTTGCGAACGACTTAACGCAACTACATATAGATACTTAATGGCGATAATATTGAATTATGAAATTCATTAAGGTATAACCATTAATTAAAAATAGATTGAAAAAAAATTATCTAAAATAAGGAGTGTTTTAAAATGACAGAAAACAAAAACATTAATATCGGAACAAAATCAGTGTGGGCCGGAGAGAAAGATTATCTAGTACATGGGGCATCTCAAGTACCGGTTGTTCATAGTGTTGCTTATACTTACGAGGATATGGATGAATGGTATGAAGTAGCTACAGGGAAGAGAGCAGGTCATATTTATGGTCGTAATACAAATCCAACGGTTCAAGCTTTTGAAGATAAAATAAAAATTCTTGAAGGTGCAGAAGCTGCTACAAGTTTTTCAACAGGAATGGCAGCGATCAGTGACACTTTGTCCACGCTATTAGTGCCAGGAGATCGCATTGTCACAATTAAAGATACGTATGGTGGAACAAATAAAATCTTTACGGAATTCTTACCTAGATTAAACATTGAAGTACAGTTATGTGAAACAGGAAATCATGAAGATCTCGAAGCTGAAATAGCCAAAGGATGTAAAGTATTATACTTAGAAACGCCAACAAATCCAACAGTGAAAATTACAGATATTGAGAGAATGGCAAGGGCTGGAAAAGCTGTTGGTGCAACAGTAGTCATCGATAATACATTTGCAACTCCTATCAATCAAAACCCACTTAACTTCGGTGTAGATTTAGTTATTCATAGTGCAACGAAGTTTCTAGGTGGTCATGCGGATGCTCTAGGCGGTGTTGTTTGTGGATCAAAAGAACTAGTAGAGAAAATCTATCATTACCGTGAAATCAATGGTGCCACAATGGATCCGATGGCAGCTTACCTTATTTTAAGAGGAATGAAAACATTACACTTACGTGTAAAACAACAATGTGAAAGTGCAATGAAAATAGCAAAATATTTACAAACGGTAGATATTGTCGAAGCTGTTTATTATCCGGGCTTAGAAACTCATCCTGGGCATGACATTGCCAAGAAGCAAATGAGTGGATTTGGAGGAATGTTTAGCTTTGCAGTAAAGGGTGGAGTAGATACAGTAAGAGATTTATTACCACAATTAAAATTTGCAAATCGTGCAGCAAACCTTGGTGCCGTTGAAACAACAGTAGGACCTGCTAGAACTACTAGCCATGTTGAGTGTACACCTGAAGAACGTGCAGCGGTAGGAATTCCAGAAGGCTTAATTCGTTATTCAACTGGAATTGAAGATGTTGAAGATTTAATTGCAGATTTACAACAGGCATTTGAATATGTTGCTCAAAAAAATAGTGTGAAACTTTAAGTGATTGTTATTGGATATGCTTATTCTTGCTGCTAGGAATAAGCATATCATTCTCTTCAATATACTAATTAACTTTAGAAATAAATGAACGAACAGATAATTAACAAAACCCACTTCGTAGATTGTATTTTCCTTTAATATGGAGGTAGAGAACATGGTTAAAACTGATAAATCGATGGGTCAAAAAGTAGCAGCACTTGCAAACGAACTCATCAATTGGCGACGAAAGTTACATTCTTTTCCTGAGTTGAGTTTTCAAGAATATGAAACAGCAAAATTTATCGCTGAAATTTTAAGAAGTATCGAAGGAATGGATGTAAAAACAGAGGTGGCTAAAACAGGGGTTGTAGGGACGCTTAGTTCTGGAGAAGGTCCGACAATTGCTCTGAGAGCTGACATCGATGCTCTACCAATTGTTGATGAAAAAGTTCAAGAATATTGTTCAAAAAATGAAGGTGTTATGCACGCATGCGGACATGACGCACATGCAGCGATTTTATTAGGAGTAGCTCAGTTACTCGGTCAAAGTTTTAAAAAAGGTGAAGTAAAAGGAACGGTTAAATTTATTTTTCAGCCATCTGAAGAGGCTCTTGATGAACACGGTTTATCAGGTGCACCGTATATGATACGGGAAGGAGTTTTAGATCAAGTTGATGCCATATTAGCTCTTCATATGTGTCCATGGCGTCCTGTTGGTGAAGTCCAAGTAAATGATGGTTACAGTATGTCAAATGTCGATGTTTTTAAAGGGAAAATAATCGGTACAGGTGGACATGGAGCTTATCCACATTTAGGTACAGATCCAATTTGGATGCTAGGGCCATTTCTTCAGGTAGTTCATGGGATTGTGGCAAGGAAGGTATCTCCTTTAGATCCAGCTGTAGTAAGTATTGGTAAAATTCAGGCAGGTACTGCAAGCAATATCATTCCTTCAGAAGTAGAAATAGAAGGAACGATTCGAAGTTATAGCTCAGAGGTTAGAGAATTTTTGGTGAAAGAAGTAGAGAGTGCATTTAAATTCGTTGAATCATTAGGTGGCACTTATAGTGTTGAAGTTGAACTTGGAGAACCAGCTTTAAAAAATAATCCTGAAGTCAATCGTTGGATTGTGGATACAATTAATGACTTATATCCTGAAATGAACATTTTTAAAAGTCCATTTGGTCTAGGCGGAGAAGATTTTGGTCATATGACAGAAGTTGTTCCGGGGGCTATGTTCTTTATAGGTTGTGCAATGCCTGATGGAATTCAAAGAGATCTTCACACTCCTACTTTTGACATTGATGAGAGATGTTTACCAATTGGTACAGCGATTTTAGCTGAAACTGCTAAACGGTATTTGAACGGACAGGTACGATTAATGAATGATAAACATGATTGGAAGGTGGTCTAGTGTATGAGCCATAAATTAGCACTTATCGGATTCGGAGGGGTTGGCCAGGGATTAGCAGAGATTCTATGTGAACGAGGCGAAAAGCTATATAAAGAAGTAGGGTTCGATTCGAAAGTAGTTGCTATTACGGACATGATGAAGGGGGCAATTTACGATCCAAAAGGAATTGATCTTGAAAAAGCCTTACAGGTTGTAAAAGAAACGGGTTCTTTAGATGGCTATCCAGAATCTCCAGGTTTGATCAGGAATTGGGATAGTTTAAAGACAATTAGTGAAAGTAATGCGGATACAATCGTTGAGGTAACCTTTACAGATGTAAAAACAGGCCAACCAGCAATTGACCACTGTAAAGCTGCATTTGAAAGTGGAAAAAATGTAGTAATGAGTAATAAAGGTCCTGTAGCTTTAGCGTTTCATGAATTGTCAGAACTTGCTAAGAAAAACAATGTTCGTTGGGAGTTTGAAGGAACCGTAATGAGTGGTACTCCCGCCTTACGAATGCCTATTACTACACTTGCAGGAAATGAAATTACTGAAATTTGCGGCATTTTAAATGGTACAACGAACTATATCTTGACAAAAATGGAAGATGGCTTATCTTATGAAGCAGCGTTGAAAGAAGCACAGGAACTAGGATATGCAGAGGCAGATCCTACAAGTGATGTTGAAGGGTATGATGCTAGATATAAAATTGTTATTCTTTCAAATACGATTATGAAAGCACCATTAACTGTAGAACAAGTTAAGTGTGAGGGGATCAGTCATTTAACATTAGATGATATAAAGCGTGCAAAATCAGAAGGTATGCGTTGGAAACTATTGGCACGTGCAAAAAAAGTAGGAGAGGAAGTAATAGCAAGTGTCGGTCCCGAATGTCTCCAAGAAACCGATTCGCTAGCTTCTATTCAAGGGGCAACTAATGCAATTACATTTGATTGTGATCTTTCAGGACCAATTACATTAAGTGGTGCTGGAGCTGGCCGCATTGAGACAGGTTTTTCCCTTCTTATTGACTTGATAAATATTGAAAGAAAGCAACTATAATTAAACTCTCAGTGAAAGGTGGTAATAAAAAATGAAAACACAAGTTATTGGTCACAAAATGTTTATTGGCGGAGAATGGGTAGCGAGAGAAGAAATAATCGAAGTACGTGATCCGAAAGATAACAGTTTGATCTCTACTGTTCCGAAAGCTTCTGCAGAGGATATGCTTTTAGCTATCCATGCTGCAAAAGAAGGGGCAAAGATTGCTGCAGCTATGCCGGTCCATGAGCGAATTTCAATCATAAAAAGAGCGGCTAAATATATTGAAGCACGTCATGAAACCTATGCCACAATAATTGCAAGAGAAGCCAGTAAAACCATTCGCGAAGCTAGAAAAGAAGTAACACGTTGTATCGAAACGTTGGAAATCAGTGCGGAAGAAGCAAGACGAATTAATGGTGAAACCATTCCATTTGACCAAATGCCTGGTAGCGAAAATCGTGTTGGTTATTATTACCGCTTTCCGATTGGTATTATAGCTGCAATTACACCGTTTAATGATCCATTAAACTTAGTTGCCCATAAAGTGGGTCCAGCTTTAGCTTCTGGTAATGCAATCATTGTTAAGCCAGCAACAGTAACGCCGTTAAGTGCATTACTATTAGCAGAAGCCTTTATTGAGTCTGGGTTACATCCTAAAATTCTTACAGTAATTACTGGAAATGGGAGAGAAATAGGTGATCCATTAGTGATGCATCCTGATGTAAGAATGATATCATTTACAGGTGGTCTTGAAGCAGGTCTTGATATTACAAAAAAAGCAGGGCTGAAAAAAATAGGGATGGAACTTGGATCCAATTCACCGGTTATTGTTTTAAAGGATGCTGATATTAATGAAGCTGTGGAATCAACGGTTTCAGGTGCATTTTGGGCTGCAGGGCAAAATTGCCTAGGGGTTCAAAGGGTTTATATTGAAGAGAGCATTTTCTATAGCTTTACAAATGCTTTTGTTAAACGTACCAATCAGTATCAGATGGGTGATAAATTATCGGAATTGACTGATATGGGTCCGATGATTACAGAAAAAGAAGCGATACGAGTTGAAGAGTGGGTAAATGAAGCTTTACAAAAGGGTGCTAATTTGCTAACTGGTGGAAAACGTAACGGTGCTTACTTCGAACCAACGGTTTTAGTTGATGTCCCTGAAGATTGTACTCTAGCAAATGAAGAAGTTTTTGGTCCAGTTGTTATGCTCTATCCTATAGCAAATTTGAATGCTGCTATTGAGAAATCAAACGCAGTAAACTATGGATTACAAGCTGGGATTTTCACTCGTGATTTAGAAAAAGCTTTTGAAGCGATTGAAAAAATAGATGTTGGTGGTTTAATGGTAAATGATAGTAGTGACTACCGAATTGATGGAATGCCTTTTGGTGGTGTGAAAGGCTCAGGCATAGGAAGAGAAGGAATTAAGTTTGCGATACATGAAATGACTGAACCAAAAGTAGTCTGCTTTAAATTATCAAAAAGTTATAAATAGTAAAGAGATAAAGCGAAAACTAAAAATTTCAAGATGCGCAAGTAACAAGAGAATGCCCTATATTGCTCGAAGTGTTAGTCACCACCCTTCTTTTTGTAATACTTTAGAAATTATATAAAAAAAAAGGGTGGTGCCCTATTTTAATACGCAATAGAAGTTGGGACTGTTTTGTTAATTAGTTTTCATAGATCTTGTAAGTACAATAATATCTAATAGCTTAATAGATTAATCGTTTACAGCCATCATTAGAAATCGTATTAAAAATTATGTTTTACATATTAATTAAGAGTTAATTACATCTTTTGTACTAGGGGGTAATGCCAGTGTTCACAATATTAGAATATAAAGAAAGAATTAAAAAAACAAAAGAAAAAATGCAAGAAGCTGGAATTGAAGTTTTGCTAACAACTAATCCTGCAAATATGAATTATCTCACTGGTTATGATGGATGGGCGTTTTATGTTCATCAATTACTTATTGTCTCTCTTGAAGATGAACAACCGATTTGGATAGGTAGAGGGATGGATGCTAATGGTGCAAAAGTTACTACATGGTTAGAATACGAAAATATTATTCCGTATACAGACGATTATGTGCATTCTACGATAAAGCATCCTATGGACTTTGTTTGTGATATTATAAAAAGCAAAAAACTTGATAAAAAAGTTTTTGGTGTCGAAATGGATACGTATTATTTTACAGCGATGTGCTATCAGCAACTACAAAAAGGATTACCAAATGCTACTTTTAAAGATGCTACTACGCTGGTGAATTGGGTAAGGATTATTAAATCTGATAAAGAAATTGAATATATGAAAAGAGCCGGAAAAATTGTTGAAAAAGCAATGCAAATTGGTATCGATACTATTAATGAAGGTGTACGTGAATGTGATGTTTCTGCAAATATCTATCATGCACAAATAAGTGGAACGGAGGAATTTGGTGGGGATTATCCTTCTATCGTTCCCTTATTACCGGCTGGAAAAAAAACATCAACACCTCATTTAACATGGACAGATGACAGATATCAAAATGGTGATACGGTTATCTTAGAATTGGCGGGTTGCTATAAAAGATACCACTCCCCATTAGCAAGAACTTTGGTAATTGGAAATCCAACAACAAAAGTTAAAGACCTTGCTGACGTTGTTCTTGAGGGGATCAATGTAACACTTAGCGCCATTAAACCAGGAATTACTTGTGAAGATCTTGAAGAGGTATGGCGTAAAACGATAGAAAAAAGTGGATTTATCAAAGATTCTAGAATAGGTTATTCAATGGGACTAAATTATCCACCAGATTGGGGCGAACATACAGCAAGTTTAAGAAAAGGGGATTTAACGATCTTACAACCGAATATGACATTTCATATGATCCCGGGCATTTGGTATGAGGATTTTGGAGTGGAGTTTAGTGAGTCATTTAGAGTTACAGAGACTGGATATGAATTGTTATCTAATTTTCAAAGAGAGCTATTCATAAAAAGAGAGCCTTTGTTGACAATTGTTTAAATATTGGAAAATCAAAGGCGGTTAATTAAAGGTTCTAATATTAAATAAACAAGGGGCTGTCCGATAAGTGTCTGA
>SKSA01000238.1 GCA_007118195.1 Anaerobacillus sp.
GAAGAATCAAAACGTTTTATGCATCATTATAACTTCCCGTTATTTAGTGTTGGTGAAACAGGTCCGATCCGTGGTCCAGGACGAAGAGAAATTGGACATGGTGCTTTAGGTGAACGTGCTTTAGAACCAATCATTCCATCTGAAAAAACGTTCCCATACACTATTCGTCTCGTATCAGAAGTGCTTGAATCTAATGGTTCAACTTCACAAGCGAGTATTTGTGCGAGTACGTTAGCGATGATGGCTGCAGGTGTTCCAATTAAAGCACCAGTTGCTGGGATTGCTATGGGACTTATTGCAGAGGGTGAAGATTACACCGTTTTAACGGACATTCAAGGAATGGAAGATCATCTTGGTGATATGGACTTTAAAGTAGCAGGGACAAAAGATGGTGTAACTGCCCTGCAAATGGATATTAAAATTTCGGGGATTAATCGTGCCATTTTAGAAGAAGCATTAGAACAAGCTCGTACAGGGCGCTTACATATTTTAGATAATATGTTAGAAGCAATTAATGAACCTAAATCTGAGCTATCAGCATATGCTCCGAAAATTTTAATGATGTCAATTAATCCAGATAAAATTCGTGATGTTATTGGACCAAGTGGTAAAATCATTAATAAGATCATCGAAGAAACGGGTGTTAAAATTGATATTGAACAGGATGGAACTGTGTTTATCGGTTCAATAAATCAAGAAATGAACAATAAAGCAAAACAAATTATTGAAGATATTGTTCGTGAGGTTGAAGTTGGTCAGACATATCTTGGTACAGTAAAACGAATTGAGAAATTTGGTTGTTTTGTTGAGATCTTTAAAGGAAAAGATGGTCTTGTTCACATCTCTCAACTTGCTGAAGAGCGCGTTAACAAAGTTGAAGACGTTGTCTCCATTGGTGATGAAATTCTCGTTAAGGTTACCGAGGTTGATAACCAAGGAAGAGTTAATTTATCCCGTAAGGCCATTTTAAAAGAACAAAAAAAGCAAGAAAATTAATATAAGAGGCTGGGGCTTTTAGCCAGTCTCTTTCTCTTTTTATTCAGTTATGAATGTAGAGTTTTGAGTGTTGAGTTACTTTTTAATCATTTCTGCGAAGCATTGCTTTTAAAAACTCAAAACTCAAAATTCAAAAGTCATTTGTTCTACCTCGTCCATCCTTTGCATATTTTTTAGTACAAGGGGGGACAGTTAATGGTGAGGAAGTTTATTTTACAAATTTGCACATTTTTTATTATAATTGTTCTATCAATGGGGTCCATTCAAAATCCATATACAACAAATTACATACAAGAAATTAAGAGAGAAAGTCAAGCGGTGGCAACGTTTAACGATCCTCTTTTTATTGAGCTACAACAATATGCTGATCAAAAAAAATTACCACCTATTAATGCGTCAGTTGATAAAGTATGGAAGGCAATACCAGGGCTTAATGGACTGGAAGTTGATATTGAAGCATCATATGAAAAGATGAGAAAAGAGGGTACTTTTTTAGAAAGAAAATTAGTATACAAAGAAATACCACCTGAAATTCATTTGAGTGACCTACCACCAACGCCTATTTATCGTGGAAACCCGGAAAAACAGATGGTTACATTATTAGTCAATGTTGCATGGGGGAATGAGTATCTTCCTTCGATGTTAAAAATAATGAAGGCGCATAATATTAAATCGACGTTTTTTTTAGATGGCTCATGGACGAAAAAAAACCCTAGTTTAGCGAAAATGATTGTCGATGAAGGCCATGAAATTGGCAACCATGCATATTCTCACCCAGATTTAAAAAAGCTAACAAAAGCCAGAATAAAAGAAGAAATAAATAAAACGAACGAAGTCATTCAAGCAACGCTAGATATTAAACCAAAATGGTTTGCCCCACCGAGTGGTAGTTATCGTCAAGATGTTGTTGATATTGCTAGAAATATGGATATGTACACGATCCTTTGGACGGTTGACACAGTCGATTGGCGTAACCCTGAACCATCAGCGATGGCCAATCGAGTTTTACAAAAAGTTGAACCAGGATCAATGATATTAATGCACCCAACAGCAAGTGCTACTGGTGGGTTAGAGCAACTAATTACAGGTTTAAAAGCAAAGGGTTACCAAATTAGTACGGTATCTAATCTGCTTAGTGAAGAAAGAACAGCTACTAACGAGTTTCCCGAAGCATATTGAAATTTAGGAGGAAAATAGATTGATACAAAAGTTTGAAACCCCAGATGGTTTACGAATAATTTTAGAGAAAATTCCTACGGTTCGATCGGTTTCGATCGGTATTTGGGTTGGAACAGGTTCCCGCTTTGAAGAAAAAGAAGTGAATGGGGTATCTCATTTTTTAGAGCATATGTTTTTTAAAGGGACCAAAACACGGTCAGCACAAGAAATTGCTGAGGCATTCGATGGCATTGGTGGGCAAGTGAATGCATTTACGTCAAAAGAGTATACGTGTTATTATGCTAAAGTATTGGATGACCATGCTAATATCGCCCTTGATGTATTATCAGATATGTTTTTTCATTCGAAATTTGAAGAAAGAGAATTAGAAAAAGAAAAAAATGTCGTCCTAGAGGAAATTAAAATGTACGAAGATGCTCCTGACGATATCGTTCATGATTTATTAGCTCAAGCAAGTTACGGATCTCATTCTTTAGCGTATCCAATACTTGGTACTCAGGCAACGTTGAAATCTTTTTCAGAAAGTACTTTAAGAGCTTATATGGATGACCAATATACAGCGGAGAATGTAGTTATTTCTATTGCAGGAAACGTAGACGAAAGTTTTATTGAGAAGGTAAATTCGATTTTTAGTGGTGTAAAGAAAAGTGGGAAAGAGCGTCAATATATTACACCAACTTTCTTGCCTGAAAAAAAAGTTCGAAAAAAAGATACGGAACAAGCACATTTATGTCTAGGTTTTAACGGTTTAGAAATTGGACATGAAGATATTTATAGTCTCGTACTTTTAAATAATATTTTAGGCGGAAGTATGAGCAGCCGATTGTTTCAAGAAGTGAGAGAGAAAAAAGGATTAGCTTATTCTGTTTTCTCCTATCATTCTTCGTATCATGATAATGGAATGTTAACCGTATACAGTGGTACTGCACCTAATCAAATGGATGAACTTTATGAAACGATCATGGAGACTTTAACTAACATAAAAGAAAAAGGTATTACTGAGAATGAATTAAACAAAGGAAAAGAACAGTTAAAGGGCAACTTAATGCTTAGTTTAGAAAGTACAAATAGTCGAATGAGCAGAAATGGTAAAAATGAATTGTTATTAAAACGCCATCGTTCTTTAGATGAGATCATTGATGAGATTAATCTTGTTTCTGTTGATAGTACTAATAAATTAAGTTCTAAGCTATTTGGTGAACCGTATTCTTTAGCATTAATTAGTCCCTCTGGTGATTTACCAAAAAGCATATAATCAGTAATGTATAACGCTGGTTTCAAAGTACGCCTAAAAGCAACCAAGATTACAAAAATCCTTGTTCAAGGAAGTCGAACGACGAGTTAGTATTCAAAAAAGATACCACATTAAGTGGTATTTTTTATTTTGTCCTCATAATAATGTAGTAATAGAAAATGAAGGAGGGAACTTTTGTGAGGTTAAGTGAAATCAGCGGAAAAGAAATCATCGATTATGATAAAGGAGAAAGACTGGGAGTTTTAGGGCAGACAGACCTTGTTATTGATGAAGAAACTGGACAGATTGAGTCGTTTATCATTCCCTCAATGAAGTGGTTCGGATTAGGAAAAAAGGAGAAAGAGGTAACCGTTCATTGGCGACAAATCATTAAAATTGGTGCAGATATGATTATTATTGATGTCGAAAAAAAATAAGACGTAATTCATAAACTGTCATGACTTCATGACAGTTTTTTGTTTTTCTTATTCACCGATTAGGGCACTTATACATAATATGATTTTGAAATAAATAGGAATAATTCCCCCTGTAACGTTTAGCAAATGAAACGACAGTGAGAAAGGGGAGGAACGATGTTAACAGGGAAACATGTTGCGGTTATTGGTGGTGACGCTAGACAGTTAGAAGTGATCCGCAAGCTAATTGAGCTTGATGCGAAAATGTCATTGATTGGCTTTGATCAACTTGATGAAGGATTTGTAGGGGCTAGTAAAGTTCAAATTGACGATATTGATTTCAGTACAGTTGAAGCTGTCGTCTTGCCAGTTAGTGGCACTAGCAATGAAGGGGAAGTAGAAACCATTTTTTGTAATGAAAAAATTGTTCTAAAATCAGAGCATTTAAAAGCTACACCGAAGCAATGTACAGTATTTTCAGGAATTAGTAATCAATATTTACAGAAAATTGTTCAAGAATCACAAAGGACACTTGTAGAACTTTTTGAACGTGATGATGTAGCGATTTACAATTCAGTCCCAACAATGGAAGGGACGCTCATGATGGTGATTCAAAATACGGATATTACTATTCACAGTTCTAATGTTCTTGTATTGGGATTTGGAAGAGTTGGGATGAGTGTAGCAAGAGCTTTTCATGCATTAGGAGCAAAGGTTAAAGTAGCCGCACTTGAGAGCGAACTTCTTGCACGAATTTATGAAATGGGATTAGAACCAATTGAGTTATCACAGCTAGGAAGTGAAGTTCACAATACCGATGTTTGTATCAATACCATTCCTGCGAGAGTCCTAACAGCAAATATTATCTCAAAAATGCCTACTCGTGCACTCATTGTCGATCTAGCTTCAAAGCCAGGCGGAACAGATTTCCGCTATGCGGAAAAAAGAGGTATTAAAGCATTACTTGCTCCCGGATTACCCGGTATTGTAGCTCCGAAAACAGCAGGAAAAATAATTGCCAATGTTCTTTCCAAATTGCTGCTTGAAGAACAAAACAATATTGAGGAGGAACAATCATGAAACTAAAAGGTAAGCATATAGGATTTGGTTTAACTGGGTCACATTGTACGTATAGTGCCGTGATCCCTGAAATGAAGAAGCTAGTAGAGGCTGGTGCCAAAGTAACTCCTTTTGTCACTCATACAGTGAAATCGACCGATACTAAGTTCGGTGATAGTGAAGACTGGATAAAACAAATTAAAGAAATAACGGATGAAGAAATTGTTGATTCCATCGTCAAAGCAGAACCATTTGGACCGAAAACTCCATTAGATTGTATGATTATTGCACCGTTAACAGGAGCATCAGCTAGTAAGTTTGCAAACGCACTTACGGATTCTCCAGTGTTGATGGCTGCTAAAGCAACCCTTAGAAATTTAAAACCAGTAGTATTAGGGATTTCTACAAACGATGCGCTAGGTTTAAATGGTATGAATATTATGAAATTAATGGCTACCAAAAACATTTATTTTATTCCTTACGGCCAAGATGATCCGTTTAAAAAACCAAACTCTCTTGTTGCCAGAATGACTTCTCTTCAAGATACCGTAGAAGCAGCGATGGAAGGAAGACAGTTCCAACCAGTAATTGTTGAAAAATATAAAGACGAATAGAAAATAGTTAATGAGGGCTACCCCGATAGACCAACCGTTTTCAATTGTCATAGATTATGATAAGATAATACTCATACTAATTGGATTATACTCATAGAGAAGTATAAGTAATAACAATTGATAAGGCTAAAGGTGTTAATAGTACCTAAAAATAATAGAATAATTATTTCTAAGAAAAGTTAACACACCGGTCTATTTTTCAACAAAAGAAGGGAGTCTTAAAAAAATGGCAACAGAAACAGGAATTAATGTAGCAGTAGTTGGAGCAACAGGTGCAGTAGGGCAACAAATGCTTCGTACTTTAGAAGAACGTAATTTTCCAATTTCAAAACTTACTTTACTTTCTTCAAAACGTTCAGCAGGTAAAAAGTTAACATATAAAGGAGAAGAGATTGTTATCCAAGAAGCTACACCAGACAGCTTTGAGGGAGTACAACTAGCGTTATTCAGTGCAGGTGGTTCGATTTCCAAAGTATTAGCCCCTGAAGCTGTTAAAAGAGGTGCCGTTGTTGTAGATAATACGAGTGCATTTAGAATGGACCCTGAAATTCCTTTAGTTGTCCCAGAAGTTAATGAAGCAGATCTACACAATCATAAAGGAATTATTGCCAATCCAAATTGTTCTACCATTCAAATGGTAGTAGCATTAGAGCCCATCCGCAAAAAATATGGCTTGAAAAAAGTGATTGTTTCGACGTATCAGGCTGTAAGTGGTGCTGGAGCTAATGCAATTAAAGAAATGGAAGAACAAACTAGTGCAATTTTAGAAGGTAAAGATTTTAATCCTGAAATATTACCTTGTGGAAGTGATGAAAAGCATTATCAAATTGCCTTTAACGCTATTCCGCAAATTGATAAATTTCAGGATAATGGATTTACTTTTGAAGAGATGAAAATGATCAATGAAACCAAAAAAATTATGAATATGCCTGATTTGAATGTTGCAGCAACTTGTGTGAGAATACCAGTTGAAACAGGGCATTCAGAATCTGTATTTATCGAGGTAGAGGATTCAGGTTTAACCGTTTCAGAAATGAAAGCTATGTTATCTGAAGCACCAGGTATTGTTTTAGAGGATGACCCAAAAAATCAAATTTACCCTATGGCGGTAAATAGCGTCAATAAAAAGGATGTTTTTGTCGGTCGTATTCGTCAAGATTTAGATAATGAAAAAGGGTTCCACATGTGGGTTGTTTCTGACAACTTATTAAAAGGGGCGGCTTGGAATTCGGTTCAAATTTCTGAGAGTTTAGTAAAATTAGGCTTATTAAAATAATAGATTGATAAAGTTTGGAAGGCTGACGAAAAAGCGCAGAATAGCCCATCATCTAAAGAAAGTGGTGATCATTGATAAACAAATAAGTTTATCTTTTGAGTGAGCTATCGGCTCTTTTAAGTCAGCCTTCTCTTTTTTCGCACAATAAAAAAGTAAAATTTTAACAATTATGTGAATAATAAAGAGGTGTAACATGAAGGTCATCGTTCAAAAATTTGGTGGGACCTCATTAAAAGATGAGGAATCAAGATTTCAAGCGGCACAGCATGTTTTATCTGCAGTGAAAGAAGGCTATAAAGTAATTGTAGTCGTTTCGGCAATAGGAAGAAAAGGTGATCCGTATGCAACAGATACGTTACTTGGCTTAGTGAATGCACAACAAGAACCATTTGTTGCAAAGCGTGAACTTGATTTACTAATGTCGTGTGGGGAATTGATTTCATCCGTTGTTTTTTGTAATTTATTAGGAAGCTTCAATTTAAAAGCAATGGCAATGACTGGTGCTCAAGCTGGATTTCGAACTAACGAAGATTTCTCTAATGCTAAGATTGTTGAAATGAAATGCGATAAATTATTGAAACAATTAACTACTCATGATTGTATTGTTGTTACAGGTTTTCAAGGGATGTCACCTGATGGGGAGCTAACGACATTAGGTCGAGGTGGAAGTGATACTTCTGCAACAGCTATTGGAGCAGCGATACAAGCTGAATGGGTAGATATCTTTACCGATGTTGAAGGTTTAATGACAGCTGACCCGAGAATTGTAAGCGAAGCAAAACCAATTAATACAGTAACTTATAACGAAATATGTAATATGGCTTACCAAGGAGCTAAAGTCATTCATCCTCGAGCAGTAGAAATTGCTATGAATGCTAAAGTACCGATTCGAATTCGTTCAACTTTTTCGGATTTGGAGGGCACGCTAGTAACATCTAGTTTAAAATCACAGAAGGGCATGGATGTAGAAGAGCGACTAGTCACAGGGATTGCCTACGTTTCGAATGTCTCTCAAATTAAGGTGATCGCAAAAGAAGGCGAGTATAACCTTCAGTCGCAAGTTTTTAAAGCGATGGCCAATGAAGGTATAAGCGTTGACTTTATTAATATAAATCTCATGGGTGTGGTTTATACTGTCATGGATGAAAATACAGACCGGGCAATAGAACTTTTACGAGAAATGGGTTACGAACCGATGGTCACGAGAAACTGTGCAAAAGTTTCTGCTATTGGTGCTGGAATGACCGGAGTTCCGGGGGTTACAGCGAAAATAGTAGGAAGTCTCTCTGAAGAAAATATTGCAATTCTCCAATCTGCTGACTCACATACGACGATTTGGGTTTTAGTTAAAGAAGAAGATAAAGCGAAAGCAGTTAACGCATTGCATAAAATCTTTAAATTGGATCAGGCCCACTGAGAAAACTAGCTTGAATTTATCTGAAAGGATTGATTAACGTGAACTTTGGGCAAGTCGTTACTGCAATGGTAACACCTTTTGATCAAACGGGCGAAATTGACTTTGAAAAAACAACAGAGTTAATTGAGCATTTAATAAATAACGGCACGGATGCATTAGTTGTTGCAGGTACTACAGGTGAATCTCCAACGCTATCGACGAGTGAAAAAATAGCACTATTTGAACACACTGTAAAAATAGTTGCAGGTCGTATTCCTGTGATTGCAGGGACAGGGAGTAATAATACGAGTCAATCGATCGAGTTAACTAAACAAGCGGAAAATATAGGTGTAGGCGGGGTCATGCTCGTATCTCCGTATTATAATAAACCTTCTCAACAAGGGATGTATGCACATTTTAAAGCAATTGCAGATAGTACAACGTTACCGGTAATGCTCTATAATATCCCGGGACGGTGTATCGTAAACATGTCCGCAGACCTTGTTGTTGAGTTATCGAAAATCAAAAACATTGTTGCCATGAAAGAAGCTAGTGGGAACTTAGACCAAATTACTGCGATCATTTCGAGTACTTCTGACGATTTCTTCGTATATAGTGGTGATGATGGCCTAACTTTACCAGTTCTCGCAGTTGGTGGAAATGGTGTCGTTTCTGTAGCAGCCCATGTGATCGGAAAAGAAATAAAACAAATGGTCACAGCGTTTAATAAAGGGAAGATAATTGAAGCAGCCCAACTTCATCAACAGTTGCTACCGAAGATGAAATCGCTATTTATAGCGCCGAATCCAAGCCCTGTAAAAGCAGCATTAGAACTTAAGGGAGTGGAGGTAGGTGGGGTTAGGTTACCACTTATACCTTTAAGCGAGATAGAGAAAGAACAATTAACGAAAATTATTAATTAAACATTTCTCAAGCCGCTAAAACTTTATAGTGCCTAAAGGAACCTAAGTTATTTTTTATACCCTATTAAAGAGTATAGAAAAGCAATGGTTCCTTTTTTATTTTGCTAGAAAAATATTTTCCACTTCTACATAAATATTCTTGTGTTCCTTTTATAACATAAGTTATACTACAATCAAGTGATTAGTTCGGGTTAAAATTAAATATGGGAGGAACTATAACATTGATAAAGCAAGTTTCAGAAAAAATACGTGTCTTTTCTTTGGGCGGTGTCGGAGAAATTGGAAAGAACATGTATGTCATAGAGGTAGACGATGATCTTATCGTTATCGATTCAGGATTAATGTTTCCTGATGATGATATGCTCGGGATAGATGTTGTTATACCTGATATATCTTATTTAGTAGAAAACAAAGATCGAGTTAAAGGGATTATTTTAACTCACGGCCACGAAGATCACATTGGTGCTCTTCCGTATATAGTTAAAAAACTCAATGTTCCACTTTTCGGTACAAGATTAACTCTTGGAATTGTAAAGGAAAAACTAAGAGAAAAGGGCTTAGATAAATCAGTAGATTATAGAATTATTGATAATAAAACGAAAATAATTATTGGTACGACAACAGTAAATTTCTTTAGAACTAATCACAGTATTCCAGATTCTGTTGGCGTATGTATTGAAACAAACCAAGGATCAATTGTTCATACAGGAGATTTTAAATTTGATCAAAATCCAGTGGATGGAGTTTATTCTGATATTGGTAAAATGTCATTGATTGGTGAACAAGGTGTTTTATGTTTACTTTCTGATAGTACGAATGCGGAACGACCAGGTGTTTCTGTTTCTGAAAGTGCCATAGGCCAAGGTATTACTGATGCGTTTTCTAAGGCTAAAGGCAGGGTGATTGTCGCTACATTTGCTTCGAACGTTCACCGTATTCAACAAGTATTTAATGCAGCGATCCAAACTAATCGAAAAGTAATTGTTTCTGGTCGAAGTATGGTGAAAATAGTTTCAATTGCTATTGAATTAGGATATTTAAACGTACCAAATGATATATTAATAAATGTAGAAGATGTCGATCGATATGATGATCAGGAACTTACAATTTTAACAACGGGTAGTCAAGGGGAGCCGTTGTCAGCTCTTTCACGTATGGCGAAAGGTGCTCATAAACAAATTACAATTAGACCTACTGATACAATTATCATTTCAGCAACACCAATTCCAGGGAACGAAAAATCAGTTACAAAAATCGTTGATTTACTATATCGAACAGGGGCTGAAGTGGTCTTTGGACAAAAAAATGTTCATACAACGGGACATGGTTGTCAAGAAGAATTAAAGCTAATGCTTAATTTAATGAGACCAAAGTATTTTATTCCTATTCATGGTGAATTTCGAATGCAACATGTTCACAGTCAACTTGCAAAAACATGTGGAATAAATGAGGAAAATATTTTTTTAATCGATAAAGGCGATGTCGTCGAGTTTGCAAATAGTGAAGGGAAATTAAGTGGAAAAGTTACTTCAGGTAACGTGCTTATTGATGGTATAGGTGTAGGAGATGTTGGTAATATTGTTTTACGAGATCGCCGTTTACTTTCTAAAGATGGAATATTAGTTGTTGTTGTTACGTTAAATAAGGCAAGTAACGCGATTATTTCTGGGCCTGATATAATTTCAAGAGGATTTGTATACGTTAGAGAAAGTGAATCTTTATTAGAAGAAGCTAATAAGTTGGTTTCTATAACGCTAACCAAATGTATCGGAGAGAACGTTAATGAGTGGTCCGCGTTAAAGAGTAACATTAGGGACGTATTAAGCCGCTTTCTTTTTGAACAAACAAGGCGTAGACCGATGATTTTACCGGTTATTATGGAAGTATAAGTTAATACAACATTGTTCTTACCTCCAACGGTTGTTAAAGTGTATTTTTAACAACCGTTTTTGTATGAAAAAAAGGCGGATGATTTTGTGAACGAGCGTCTGAGATTCGTTAGAAGGTCACTGTGAAGTGAAGGAAATCGTCTGCCTTTTTCATACTAGCTGGTGACGTTTACCGTCATGCTGGTTTTGTATGTAAATACATTTACTGACCGAGATTCTTGAACGAGCCTCTAAAATTCGTTAAA
This sequence comes from Anaerobacillus sp., assembly GCA_007118195.1. Classification (GTDB taxonomy): domain Bacteria; phylum Bacillota; class Bacilli; order Bacillales; family Anaerobacillaceae; genus Anaerobacillus. Next base: position 11,228 of record SKSA01000238.1, read on the forward strand.
AGGTGCTCCTGCGGTTACTCGTGGCAAAGTTGCACGATGATTTCTTTAAGATGTATCTCTCATGATGTGATTGAGGTCAGTAGCTTTGTAGCGAAGAGAGAAAAAGTCGACCGTCATTTATAAACTAACATTCATAATTACAGTCAACTCTTCTCATACTATGAATAGCTTTTATGAAGAGGAGGATTTTAATGGATTACCGTATGCAAGAAACACAACCAGATGAGGAGAAAGGACAGAAGCAAGCTGGTATCGTCGAAAAAATTCAACAACTAGGACAAACAAATGTGCCACAAATGGAGCAATCGAATATACATGTCGTAACAATTATTGGTCAGGTAGAGGGGCATATGCAATTACCGCCACAAAATAAAACGACAAAGTATGAACATATTATTCCGCAACTAGTTGCTGCTGAACAAAATCAAAAGCTTGAGGGAATGCTTGTCATATTAAATACTGTAGGTGGTGATGTTGAAGCAGGTTTAGCCATTGCAGAAATGATCGCTTCAATGTCTAAACCGACGGTTACACTTGTGCTTGGTGGTGGACATTCTATCGGAGTACCGATTGCCGTTGCATCAGATTATAGCTACATAGCTGAGACAGCAACGATGACTATTCATCCTGTAAGATTGACAGGCTTAGTCATCGGTGTACCGCAAACTTTTGAATATTTAGATAAAATGCAGGAAAGAGTGATTAAATTTGTCACTAAAAATTCAACAATTACAGAAGATAAGTTTAAAGAGCTGATGTTTTCAAAAGGCAATTTAACAAGGGATATCGGCACAAATGTCGTAGGTCCTGACGCAGTAAAGTATGGAATGATTAATGAAGTAGGAGGGCTTGGAAAAGCAATTAAAAAGTTAAATGAACTTATTGAAGAAAATAAAGGAAGTCAAGAAGGGGAGTTGATGCAATGATCTTGTACACAACAGTCCCACAAGAAGTGATCTTTCCAGAAGAAGCAGAATCAAAACAAATGGTCATCGATATTAAAGAAGGGCAATTAATGGTTGAACAAGTGTCCAACCAGGAGTTTAGGGTTGTACGTCTAATAAGCTCTGATCCTTTTGCTTATTTAAACGATAATTATACACCTGGAAAGATGATTTCATTGTTTTAAGCCGTATATTTTCGACCATTTCTTCTAGTTTTTGCAGTTGTTATTATGGTATAATAAGCATATTCAAGAAAGAACTAGTATTTTGAGCAGCCGTTAAGCGGCTGCTTCTTCATTCATATGAAACAAAAGTTCTGAAAAATGACTTGAAAATAAGTTTATTAGCCAATCGAGGTGAGACAATGGCTAGAAGAAAAAAACAAAAGAAAGTTGAGTGGAAAAGGCAACTTACATTTGAACTTATCGGCTTATTTCTAATTGTACTAGCCTCCGTGGCCTTTGCAAAACTTGGGAGTGTTGGAATAGGCTTAACTCATTTGTTTAGATTTTTTCTAGGTGAATGGCATGTGATATTAACGATCGGTGTATTTATAACTTCGTTGTATTTAATGATAAAAAGACAGACGCCTAATTTTTTCACGAGAAGGCTAATCGGTGTTTATTTACTTGTTTTTGCTATCGTTTTATTAAGTCATATTCGTTTATTTGATCTTTTTTCTAAACAAGGTGAATTTATTGATCGCTCCGTTATTAGGAACACATGGGAGTTATATTGGTTGCAATTGACAGGTGACACGGCGATTACTGACTTAGGTGGAGGGATGATTGGAGCGGTAGGATTTGCCATTTCCCACTTTTTATTCGCAGCTAGTGGTACAATCGTTTTTTCATTGTTTATTATTTTAACAGGAATTATTTTAATTACAGGAAAATCACTTACTGATTTAACATTAAATTTTATTACTCATTTTGGATCTGCGTTTTCAACGATCACGGACCACTTTAAGCAATATATATTGAATGTTAAACAGAAATTTTTAAACAAATGGGAAGAGAAAAAACAAAAACAGAAATCAATACCTACTTTAGTTGTGAATGGTGAAAGTGGACAAGAAACTGGAAACGAAGGTAAAGAGCCTGAACCTATTATTTATGATTTTACAAGTAGAGCAGACTATGATTCTAATACAACTCAAAATAATAACAATCATAGTGTTACCCAAGCAGATGATGAAGAAACAGTAGAAATTAACATCGAACCAACTGGAAAAGCTCCATTGATCGTCGCCGAAGAAACAAATGAAAACTATCTGATCCCGAACTTAGAATTATTACATAACCCTAAAAAAAATAATCAATTTCAAGAAAGGCAACATATTTCTGGAAATGCTAAGAAGTTAGAACAAACATTAGAGAGCTTTGGAGTAAAAGCAAAGGTATCGAAAGTACATTTAGGCCCTGCTGTGACCAAATATGAAGTTTACCCTAATATCGGGGTGAAAGTTAGTAAAATCGTTAATCTCGCTGATGATTTAGCATTAGCACTAGCGGCGAAAGATATTCGAATTGAAGCTCCTATTCCAGGAAAGTCTGCTATTGGTATCGAAGTTCCTAACCAAGAAGTTGCCATTGTTACTTTAAAGGAAGTTTTAGATGCAACCAGTTCTCTATCAGAAGCCTCTAAGCTATTAATTGGCTTAGGTAGAGACATATCAGGAGATCCAATTTTAGCAGAGTTAAATAAAATGCCTCATCTTCTTGTTGCAGGGGCTACAGGAAGCGGAAAAAGTGTATGTATTAATGGGATTATTGTAAGTATCTTGATGAGAGCAAAGCCTCATGAAGTAAAACTAATGATGATCGATCCGAAAATGGTAGAGTTAAACGTTTATAACGGTATTCCACACTTGTTAGCGCCAGTTGTTACTGAACCGAAAAAAGCATCACAAGCGTTAAAGAAAGTGGTTAATGAAATGGAACGACGTTATGAGCTATTTGCGCATACTGGAACAAGAAATATCGAGGGCTATAACACGTTAATTAAAAATCAAAACGAAAATAGCGAAGCAAAACAGCCGTTACTACCATATATTGTCGTGATTGTGGACGAGCTTGCGGACTTAATGATGGTCGCATCTAGTGATGTTGAGGATAGTATAACGAGACTTGCCCAGATGGCTCGAGCTGCAGGCATTCATTTAATTATTGCCACACAACGCCCATCTGTAGATGTTATTACAGGTGTAATTAAGGCGAATATTCCATCGAGAATAGCATTTGGAGTTTCTTCACAAACCGACTCAAGAACGATTCTTGATATGGGGGGAGCAGAAAAACTATTGGGAAGAGGGGATATGCTATTTTTACCTGTGGGTGCTTCAAAACCTATACGCGTACAAGGGGCATTTCTATCAGATGACGAAGTTGAAAATGTTGTTAACTTTGTGATTGCTCAACAAAAGGCACAGTATCAAGAAGAAATGATGCCTAAGGACGAAGAACAAGTCACTGGAGAAGTTGCCGATGATTTATATGAATCTGCCGTCGATTTGATCGTTGAGATGAATACAGCATCTGTTTCGATGCTACAACGAAGGTTTAGAATTGGATATACAAGGGCGGCGCGATTAATTGATGAAATGGAAGCACGCGGAATTGTCGGACCGTATGAAGGAAGTAAACCGAGGGAGGTTCTTATTTCAAAAAAAGCTGAAGATGATGTATCTTCTGGGTGAAAAGTAAGGACATAACGAAACGTGTTTGTTAAATAATAGTAGTACAAAGTAAAATGAATTTTTCTAATCAAGGCGCTTACGCTTAAAAAAAAGGGGGGGGAAATGGTGATAAAGGCTGACCATCGACCATTATATTTACAAGTGATTGATAAAATGAAGAGTGATATAGAAGCGGGGATATATGAAGCGGGCGATAGGCTTCCTTCCGAGTTTGAGTTATCGAAACAACTTGGTATTAGTCGAGCAACTCTTCGTGAAGCGTTAAGAATTTTAGAAGATGAAAATATAATCATAAGGCGTCATGGGGTTGGGACTTTTATTTGCAGTAAACCATTATTTAGTTCTGGAATAGAGGAACTCTTTAGTATTACAGAAATGATCAAGCGTGGTAACCAAGAGCCAGGAACGATATTTTTATCGTCAAATATCGAAACAGCTTGTAAAGATGACTGGGATCGATTTGAATTAGATGAATTAGAAGAATTAATCGTTGTTGAGAGGGTTAGAACTGCTGACGGTGAGCCTGTTGTTTATTGCTTAGACAAAATTCCAAAAACTTATTTACCAAATTATGAATCTCATCATGAGCAATCCATTTTTGATACGCTTGAAAAAGCAGGGACAGCGATATCGTATGCGATTACACAAATTGAACCTGTTGGTTTCCATGAAAAAGTTTCTGAAATATTATCTTGTGAACCGGAGTCTGCGTTATTAGTTTTAAGACAAATGCATTTCGATGAAGAAGAACGACCGATCCTTTATTCAATAAATTATTTTCGTGCAGATAAATTTAAGTTTCATGTCTTAAGAAAACGTGTATAGACTAACAATAGAGATCCATTTTTATAGGGTCTCTTTTTCTACATTATTTTCTTTATATATTGGGGCATAATAGGTAAAAGTATTTTCGTAAACATTGTTGGTTTTTGGATCGTCTTCAGAAGATAAATGAGCTTTTAAGGAGTGAGGGAAAACATGAATAATGAAGTAAAGCAAACACAAGTGAATGGGATTAATCTTCATGTTGTAGAAACAAATAAATATAAAACTAATACGATCGTATTACATATTAAATCGCCATTAGTAAAAGAAACAGTGACAAATCGGGCACTTCTTCCGTATATATTGCAAAATGGTACGGAACGTTTTCCATCGAGACAAGAAATTCGTAGTTATTTAGACGAATTATATGGAGCCACACTTTCGGTAGATGTCGGTAAAAAGGGTGAAAACCAAATTTTATCATTTCGGATGGATGTTTCGAATGAAAATTTTTTAAGAGATAAAAGTCCCCTTTTAGAAGAAGCGATAAAGCTGTTGGCAGATATTATTTTACGTCCTTCTCTAGAAGCAGGTGTATTTAAACCCCAGGTAGTGGAAAATGAAAAACGTAATTTAAAGCAGCAAATTCAATCTATTTTCGATGACAAGCTTCGTTATGCGAATATGCGTGTTACAGAAGAAATGTGTAAAGATGAACCATATGGTCTTAACGTATGGGGATATGAAGCTGAAATTGATGAGATTACACGAGAAGCGCTATACGAACAATATACTACAATGCTAAAGAACGATTCATTCGATTTATTCGTTGTAGGTGATGTTAATAACGATGAGATTAACCAAATGGTTCAAAATCATTTTACTTTTGATAATGATCGTAAACCGAATTCGGTTCAAAATGATCGTCAACCCAAAACAGATATTGTTAAGGAGAATGTAGTTTTTGAAGAGCAAGATGTAAAGCAAGGAAAGCTTCATATTGGGTTTCGAACGAATACGACATTTAACGATGATGACTACTTTGCGATGCAAATGTTTAACGGGATATTTGGCGGGTTTTCTCATTCGAAACTATTCATAAACGTACGTGAAAAAGCAAGTTTAGCTTATTATGCTTCATCACGTTACGAAAGTCATAAAGGAATTTTAATGGTAATGTCAGGAATTGAGTTTAGTAAATATGATCAAGCCGTTTCGATTATTAAAGAGCAGCTTGAGAGCATGCAAAACGGGGACTTTACAGATCAAGAAATCGCCCAAACGAAAGCAGTGTTAAAAAATCAATTACTTGAAACGATCGACGTAGCTAAAGGACATGTTGAATTACTTTATCATAATAGTATTGCGAGTAAATCGCGTTCAATAAATGATTGGCTAACGGGGATTGAAAACGTCAACAAAGAGGAAATTGTTAAAGTGGCAGAAAAAATTCAATTAGATACGATTTACTTTTTGAAAGGAAAGGAGGAATAATTTTATGGGAAAAATAATCTTTGAACAGTTAAATGAAACTTTATATCACGAAACTTTAGAGAACGGTCTTGAAGTATATATTTTACCAAAACAAGGATTTAATAAGACGTATGCAACATTTACCACTAAATATGGCTCAGTTGATAATCATTTTGTACCGATTGGTGAAAAAGAGGCGCTAAAAGTGCCGGACGGGATCGCGCATTTTTTAGAGCATAAAATGTTTGAAGATGAAGAAGGAGACGTTTTTCAACTCTTTAGTAAGCAAGGAGCTTCTGCCAATGCCTTTACGAGTTTTACTCGTACCGCCTATTTATTTTCTAGCACATCTGAAGTTGAAAAAAACCTTCACACACTATTAGATTTTGTACAGCACCCTTATTTTACAGAGGAGAGTGTTGAAAAAGAAAAAGGAATTATCGGTCAGGAAATTACGATGTATGACGATAATCCAGATTGGCGTGTCTACTTTGGAGTCATCGAGAATATGTATGAAAATCACCCAGTAAAGATAGATATTGCAGGAACCGTTGCTTCTATTGATAAAATAACGAAAGACTTACTTTATACGTGTTATGAAACTTTTTACCACCCGAAAAACATGGTTTTATTTGTTGTTGGTGCTCTTGAACCTGATCCTATTATAAAGCTAATAAAGGAAAACCAAGGTAAAAAGACGTTTAAAGAAATGGGAGATATAAAACGTATTTTTGATTCCGAGCCGTTTGAAGTGGCGAAAAAGAAAGAAGTACTTCGTATGTCTGTTCATACGCCAAAATGCTTGGTTGGTTTTAAGGAGAAAAATCCAAACAGACAAGGAAGTGAGCTGTTAAAACATGAATTAGCGATAAATACTCTTTTAGATATCATGCTAGGGCAAAGCTCAAACAATTATGAACAACTATATAATGAAGGTTTAATTGATAACTCGTTTTCATTTGATTATTCAGCGGAACTTGGGTTTGGCTTTTCGATTATCGGGGGGGATACGAAAAAGCCTGACCAGTTAGTAGCTAGTCTTGAAAAATTGATTGAATCGTTCGTTAACACGCCATTAGATAAAAAAGTAGTGGATCGAGCGATCAAGAAAAAGATTGGTGCTTTTATGCGTTCACTAAATTCTCCAGAATTTATCGCCAATCAATTTACAAGATATCAGTTTAACGAAATGAATTTGTTTGACGTTATAGAGACTTTAGAGGAATTAACGATTGACGAACTAGAACAGAAAATGAAAGAGCATTTTGATCCTAAATTATTTACAGTATGCCAAGTTTTACCTAAATAAAAATATAACTGAGTAAAGGTTGAGGAGAAAGTTGAAGTATGCATTAATTACAGGTGCAAGTGGGGGTATTGGTCGTGAGATGGCACTAAGTTTAGCCCGAAAAGGCTACAGCCTGTACTTACATTATCATGAAAATGAACAAAGCATTGATGAGCTAATGAATGAAATTAAAGAAGTGGATGTTCGGAAAATAAAAGCGGATTTATCGAAAAGAGAGGGTGTTGAAAAAATTATTCGATCTATTCAGCATCCGATTGACAGTCTCATTTTAAATAGTGGATCGAGCTATGTTGGTTTAATGACAGACATGACAGATCTTCAAGTTGAGGAGATTGTTCAGCACCACATTACAAGTCCATTCTTATTAACGAAGGCCCTAATCCCATCAATGGTAAAATGTAAGAGTGGGAACATTGTTGCCATTTCCTCTATATGGGGTTTAACAGGAGCATCTTGCGAAGTTTTGTATTCAATGGTTAAAGGTGGCTTAAATACGTTTGTCAAAGCTCTTGCTAAAGAAGTGGCTCCTAGTGGTATTCGAGTAAATGGGGTAGCACCCGGTGCAATCGCAACAAAAATGTTAGCCGATTTCTCTGAAGAGGAAATTGATACTCTTTGTAATGAAATTCCTATGGGGAGACTAGGTGAACCGAAAGAAGTTGCACAATTAGTTACGTTTTTGCTATCGGATCAAAGTGAATACGTAAACGGACAGATTATTAGTATAAATGGTGCTTGGCACTGTTAGAAACTAAAAGTTGAAGAAAAGATGAAACATTTAAATTAATCGTGTTTGCTTGTATATTTTCACCCTCCTTTTGACAAAATAACAGCGAAGTTAAATATAAGGAGGGACAACAATGTCTGTATTAGATAACTGGGAACAATGGAAAGGCTTTTTAGGAGAACGTATGCAACAAGCACAACAAGAAGGTATGAACCAACAAGTAATCAGTGATGTTGCATATCAAGTTGGAGAATACTTAGCGCAGCAAGTTGAGCCAAAAAATGAGCAAGAACGAGTGTTAGCAGACCTTTGGAATGTTGCTTCAGAAGAGGAACAACACGCTATTGCTAATATGATGGTAAAGTTAGTTCAAAACAATCAAGGAATGTAGTTAATTACTAAGGGTGTTGCGATAGGTGCAACACCCCATTTTTTATCGCCTAAGAGCTCACCAATCGCCTAGCTATATTTATAGATGAAAAGCAAAAAATGTCGATTTTTAAGAAAGATACTTTAATGTTTTCTGAAATAATTTCTTCTTATTTAAAATATCATACAATTATCACTTTCATTCATAAAAAAAATGAATTATGATATACAAAAGGGATTTTTGTTTTTTCTACAATTTTTTTACTATCATAAGTTACTTGAACTACTTAACGGTTAAGGGAAAGGAGTAACAATGACGAAAAAGGAATGGTATTTAGAATATCAAATACATAAAAACCGCCCCGGATTGTTAGGTGATATTGCAACGCTACTAGGAATGCTCTCTATTAATATCGTTACGATTAATGGAGTAGATCATATGAGACGTGGAATGTTAATTCGTAGTGAAGATGATATACAAATCCAACGTCTTACAACGATTTTAAATACGATGGATAACATTTCCATTACAAAAGTTAGGGAACCGAAGCTTCGTGACCGATTAGCAGTAAGACATGGGCACTTTATTGAACGAGATGGTGATGAAAAGAAAATCTTTCGTTTCGTTCGTGATGAATTAGGTATCCTTGTTGATTTTATGGCAGAACTTTTCAAGAAAGACGGACATAAGCTAATCGGGATTAGGGGAATGCCTCGGGTTGGAAAAACAGAATCAATCGTAGCTGCAAGCGTTTGTGCCAATAAACGTTGGTCCTTTATTTCTTCAACATTACTCAGGCAGACGATTAGAAGTCAATTAGCGGATGATGAATTGACAGATAATAATATCTATATTATTGACGGGATTGTTACGACAATGCGAGCAACAGAAAAGCACCGTATGCTCGTAGACGAAGTAATGCGTATAGGTTCTACAAAGGTCATTGAACATCCTGATATCTTTGTAAGAGAAACAGAGTATACATTGGATGACTTTGATTACATAATAGAGTTGAGAAATAACCACGATGAGAAAATTACCTATGAGGTTATTGATTCTGGATTTTCCTCATTTGATATTAGTTAAAGTTGGTAGGTGTTATCATTGTCAGAATTAGGGCTACGACTTAAAAGTGCAAGGGAAGAAAAGAAAATAACGTTAGATGAGCTTCAAGAGATAACGAAAATCCAAAAGCGTTATTTACAATCAATTGAAGAAGGTAAGTTAGATACATTGCCAGGCCAGTTTTATGCTAGAGCTTTTGTTAAAAGTTATGCAGAAGCTGTGGGACTTGATCCAGATGTGCTATTTGACGAACATGCCAATGAATTACCTGCAAGTAACAAACAAGTGACTGAGATCCCACCAAGAGTACGATCACGAAAAGCTCAAGCAACACAGAAAACTCGTCAAATATTATCTTTTTTACCCTCATTTGTTGCAATAGTTTTCATTATTTCTATATTAATAGGAATTTGGTATTTCCTCCAAAATGATACTGTTAGGGAAGATGAAGTACCACCTGATAATACAGTACAATCTCCTGTTGAGGGTGGACGAAATGAAGAAGCTCTTGATCCACAAGGAGAAGAGGATGAAGCTGAGGCTGATGAGGAAGAAATTGAGGAGTTAGTTGAAGAAGTAATTGAAGAAACTCCAAAACAACAATTAGTATTACTCGAAACAAAAGGTAACGAAACCATCTACAACTTAGTGGCTGCAACGGAATTTGCTTTTGAAATTGAGTTACACGGGAAAAGTTATATTGGAATTGATAATCGTAAAGGAAAGACGTTTCATGCAGCCAATGTAGATGGAGGTAATACATTGCCATTCGATTTTTCAGAAGAAGAAACGATCCAGTTTAACTTTGGTGCATCAAATAACGTAAATCTATATATAAATGGTGAACTCTTTGTGTTTCCACTAGATATCGTTCATCAAAAAGTAACGTTCCATTTCCTAAAAAACGAGGCTGAGTAACAATGTTTTTAATTGAGTCATCTAGAGATGGCTCTTTTTACAGTCAAGACTGTTGAAAACTCTGAAAAAAAAGCTAAGATTACACATCGTTGGTTTAATATGTTAAAATTAAATTTATTGTTAATGAAAGGATGATGAAGATGGCTAGAGAACACTCTTTTGATATTGTTTCAGAAGTAGACATGCAAGAAGTTGATAATGCAATTGTTCAAGCATTGAAGGAAATAAAAACTCGATATGACTTTAAAGGGTCAAAAAGTAATATTGAACGTACTAGTGAACAACAAATTACGATTTTATCTGACGATGATTATAAATTAGAGAGTGTCATTGACATTTTACAAATGAAATTTATAAAAAGAGGTTTGTCTCAAAAGTCGATGGACTTTGGTAAAATAGAAAAAGCTTCTGGTGGTACAGTGAGACAAGTGATATCCTTAGTTGCAGGGATTAGTTCTGATCGAGCTAAAAAAATTACAGTCGCTATTCGCGATTCGAAATTGAAGGTAAAAGCGCAAATTCAAAATGAACAAATTCGAGTTACCGCTAAAAATATTGATGATCTACAATCGGTGATCCAATTAGTAAAAGAATTAGATTTGGACTTTCCAATTCAATTCGTTAATATGCGGTAGGTAATCTATGGGGGCGCTCTGCGCTTTTCTTACAGGAGGGTACTCGTGAACATTCCGAATAAAATTACGATATCAAGAATTATACTTATTCCTTTATTTATGTTTTTCTTACTAGCACCAATAGAATTAGGTAGTTTTTTAATTATTAATTATGAATTACCAATTACTCATTTTATCGGTGCACTGCTATTTATCATTGCTGCTAGTACAGACTGGCTTGATGGTTATTATGCAAGAAAATATAATTTAGTTACGAATTTTGGGAAGTTTTTAGATCCTTTGGCAGATAAATTATTATTAACGGCGGCATTAATTGCTCTTGTGGAGTTAATGTTATTACCAGCTTGGATTGCTATTGTTATTATTAGTAGAGAATTTGCAGTGACGGGAATTCGACTTGTAGCGGCAGCAGATGGACTAGTCATAGCAGCTAGCAAGCTAGGTAAATGGAAGACCGTATTCCAAATTATCGCTGTTTCCGCATTGATGCTACATAATTTACCATTTGAAATGATCGGTTTTCCGTTTGCTACCATTGTGGTTTGGATTGCTGTGCTGTTAACGATTATTTCTGGATGGGATTATTTTGTGAAAAATAAACATATTATCTTAAAATCTAAGTAACTTGGAGGAATTTTTTTGAATGCAGAAATCATTGCAATCGGCTCAGAGCTATTACTTGGACAAATTTCAAATACAAATGCTCAATTTTTATCTAAGCAATTAGCAAACTACGGAGTAAATGTATATTATCATAATGTTGTTGGAGATAACCGCATTCGTTTAACTGAAGCAATAACTCATGCCCAAGAACGATCAAATTTAATTATATTTACTGGTGGCCTAGGGCCTACGAAAGACGATCTAACAAAGGAAACTATTGCTTCAGTTCTTGGGCGCCCGTTAGTGAGTGATGATGAGGCTCTAGACAGGATTGAGGCATATTTTCAACGACGTAATCGAGTAATGACTGAAAACAATCGCAAACAAGCAATAGTGATTGAAGGGTCTAACGTACTAGCAAATGATCATGGAATGGCTCCTGGTATGGCTTTAAAGGAAAAAAATATTTATTACATACTCTTGCCAGGTCCACCTAAAGAAATGGAACCGATGTTTATTAACTACGGTTTGCCTTTTATCTTGTCACACCTTGAGGGAACGACACAAATTACTTCTAGAGTTTTAAACTTTTTTGATATTGGAGAATCACAACTTGAAACAGAGCTTTTAGATTTAATCGAAACTCAAACAAATCCAACGATTGCCCCATTAGCAAAAGATGGTGAAGTAACACTTCGTTTAACGGTTAAACATGAAAGTCGTCAAGCTGGTAACAAGCTTTTAGATGATTTGGAACAACAGATATTAAAAAGAGTTGGGTCGTTTTTTTACGGCTATGATAATACTTCATTAATCAATGAAACTTTAGCCGTTTTGCGTAAGCGAAATATCACCATTGCTTCAGCTGAAAGCTATACTGGTGGTGCGTTTTCAGCATTGTTAACAGAAAAAGCGGGAGTCTCTTCAGTTTATAAAGGCGGCATTGTTTGTTATAGTAATGATGTTAAGCGATCGCTGTTGCATGTACCGAATGACGTAATTGAAAAATATGGTGCTGTCAGTAGTGAGTGCGCCAAACACTTGGCGGAAAATGTAAGGGAGATACTTCATGCTGATGTAGGAATTAGCTTTACTGGTGTAGCTGGCCCAACGAAATTAGAGGGAAAAGAGATAGGGACTGTATATATTGCTGTTTCCATTTTAGGAGCCGAAACGCAAGTTTACCCATTAAAACTAGCGGGTACTAGAGAACAAATTCAAAGTAGGTCTGCTAAGCATGGATTGTATTGTTTGTTGAAACAATTTAATAAAGGTGGAAATAAAATATGATGTATTTTGATGAATTTCAAATTTCAAATGATCTTAAAAAAGCGGTAAAAGACATGGGTTTTGAAGCACCATCTCCTATTCAAGAAAAGGTTATTCCTACTATTTTAGAAGGTGGGGATGTTATTGGACAAGCGCAAACAGGGACGGGAAAAACGGCTGCATTTGGTATTCCTTTATTAGATAAAGTATCAAATGCTCCCTATGTGCAATCGATTATTTTAACCCCTACTAGGGAGCTTGCTATTCAAGTGGCAGGTGAATTGCAGAAGTTATCTAAATATAAAAGGACTCGAACTTTACCGATATATGGTGGTCAGTCTATCGGGCATCAAATTCGTGCTTTAAAGCAAGGAGTTCAAGTGGTCATCGGAACTCCTGGACGAGTACTCGATCATCTTCGAAGAAAAACCTTAAAGCTAGATAGAGTGCATACGGTGGTATTAGATGAAGCTGATGAAATGCTCGATATGGGCTTCGTTGAAGATATTGAATCGATATTGAAAGAAGTAAATACAAAACGCCAAACAATGTTATTTTCGGCGACAATGCCTAATGAAATTATGAAACTGTCACGCAAATATATGAACCAGCCTAAAGTAGTTTCTATTAGTAAAGGTGAAGTGACGGCACCTTCAATTAACCAAGTGTATTTTAAAGTTTTAGAAAAAAATAAACTAGAGTCTTTATGTCGAATCATTGATAGTGAAGATATTGAGTTAGGAATTATTTTTTGTCGAACAAAAAAAGGTGTGGCTGAGCTTACTGAAGCATTACAAGCTCGTGGGTACATGGCAGATGGTCTTCACGGTGATTTAACGCAAATGCAACGTGACAGTGTGATGAAGAAGTTTCGTGATACGACCATTGAGTTTTTAATAGCAACAGATGTTGCTGCTCGCGGAATTGATGTAGAGAACGTTACACATGTCATTAATTTTGATATTCCACAAGACCCTGAAAGTTATGTTCATCGCATCGGTCGTACCGGACGTGCCGGTAGACAAGGATTAGCCTTAACTTTAGTTACACCTAGAGAGATGAAGCATTTACGCTCGATTGAGTCTGAAATAAAAATGTCTTTACCTTCTCAAGAAATCCCGAGTATTGAAGATGTTGTAGAAAAGCAGCAAGAATCTTGGAAACAACAACTAGTTCATATTATTGAATCAAATGAGCAACCTGCTTTTTTTAATCCGTTAGTTAATGAAATGCTAACTGAGTATCCACCAGAAAAAGTAGTAGGTGCACTTATGAAATTGGCTTTTCACCACGAATTTGAAGCAGATGATGACAATTATAACTTTGGTGATACTGGTGCTGCAAAAGGGATGGTTCGTTTCTTTATTAACGTAGGAAGAAATGTTCAACTTACTCCGAAAATAATTGTTGACGAAATTGCGGAGTTAGTAGGGATCGCACCAAAATCAATTGGTAGAATTGATATATTTGAAAACTTTACCTTTGTAGAAGTTCCAGAAGACAGTGCGCCATTTCTTTATGAAGGGCTCCGTTATTCGCGGTTAAATGGTGCTCGTGTTAATTTAGAACCAGCAAAACCACGACCAAAAAGAGAAAAGAAGTTTTAGTCCAATGAAATAACTAAAAGGGGCTGACTCCTTCGTAAAGTACTTTGAATGAAAACATATGATTTGTGTTTTTCATTATCAGTACTTTATGCTTAAGGAAGTCTAGCCCTTTTTTAAGTGAAAAGGCGCAAAGTGGAAAACACACTTTGCGCCTGTTAGAACATTTGTTGTCGCCACTAGGCAGGCGCTCTGTGCTTTTCTAAAAAAGACGAATAAATGTTCGGAAAACTATTGGCAAATCTCAAAAAACGAGTTATGATAGTAATGTAGTTTTGAAATGAGACAAAATAAAAAACTAATTAATATATATGAGGAGAGATGAAACAATGAGTGATCGTAAAGCGGCCTTAGATATGGCATTACGACAAATTGAAAAACAGTTTGGAAAAGGTTCTATTATGAAGCTAGGGGAACAGGCAGAAAAAAGAGTGTCAACAGTTTCTAGTGGAGCATTAGCAGTGGATATCGCCCTTGGAGTAGGCGGGTATCCGAAAGGGAGAATCGTTGAAATTTACGGACCAGAATCTTCAGGTAAAACGACAGTAGCACTTCATGCGATTGCAGAAGTACAGCGAAAAGGCGGACAAGCTGCCTTTATTGATGCAGAGCATGCCCTTGATCCGGTATATGCACAAAATCTAGGTGTAAACATTGATGAGTTATTACTATCACAGCCAGATACAGGTGAACAAGCTCTAGAGATTGCAGAAGCATTAGTTCGTAGTGGAGCCGTTGATATCTTAGTTGTCGATTCAGTAGCTGCCCTCGTTCCAAAAGCGGAAATTGAAGGGGAAATGGGAGATAGCCACGTTGGACTTCAAGCTCGATTAATGTCCCAAGCGTTAAGAAAGCTTTCAGGTGCTATCAATAAATCAAAGACGATCGCCATCTTTATTAACCAAATTCGTGAAAAAGTAGGAGTAATGTTCGGAAATCCTGAGACTACTCCTGGTGGGCGTGCTCTGAAGTTTTATTCTTCTGTACGACTAGAAGTACGTAGAGCAGAAGTATTAAAACAAGGAAATGACATGGTTGGTAATAAAACAAAAGTAAAAGTAGTAAAAAATAAAGTTGCTCCACCATTTAAGGTAGCTGAGGTTGATATTATGTATGGTGAAGGAATTTCTCGGGAAGGGTCCATTTTAGATATTGGTTCTGAACTAGATATTGTTCAAAAAAGTGGTGCCTGGTATTCCTATAATGAAGAACGTTTAGGCCAAGGAAGAGAAAACTCAAAACAATTTTTGAAGGAAAATGCTGATATTACAGAAGCAATTGAGACAAAAATTCGCGAACATTACGGCTTAACAGGTGAAATAAAAGTTGATGCACCCTCTGATGATGAATTTGCAGATGTTCCTTTAGATTTAAAATAATATTTTAGAATGGCTTAAATAGAGAAGGTTTATCGCTGAGATATTTTAGTAGTTTTATGTTGTGGACATGTTCACAACCATATCTTGGCTAGAGACCTTTTCTATATAGTCATTCTTTTTTGTTTTAAAAAAATTAAGTGCTTTTACGTTTAGAACCTATGAATATTGACAAAGCTTGACAATAACATTATCCAATTATACAATTGTGAAGAATACCGCATTTTACTATTGGCTATTTTTTTTATAAACGTAAGAAAAGTAACCTGTGCTGGATGTGCACAC